>DASQDA010000506.1:0-10409 GCA_035634435.1 Polyangiaceae bacterium | reverse complement strand
AGAGAATCAGAATGCCCCGATCGAGCGTCCAGGCGCGCACCGCCGCGTCTTCGAACACGAGGTCACCGGCGGCTTCGGCGCGCACCGTAGTCTCGCCGAGCAGCGGTGCCCGAAACGGCTGGCGCTGGTAAACTCCGAGCTCGGAGCGCGGTACGAAGGCGTCGTGCCGCGCCGAGTAGGACCCTTCGGGCGAATGAACGCCGCCCGCCGCACGCACCTTGTCACCCGACACCCAGGCGGGCAGTGGCGCCGAGGACAATGCCTTACCAGCGGCAATGTCCTCGGCCACCCAGCGGGCAACCTCCTCGAATCCCGCAGCTTGCCAGGTCTCGAAGGGGCCCTCGTTCCAACCAAACCCCCAGCGGAGGGCGAAGTCGACGTCCCGAGCGCTGTCGGCAATGGCGGCCAGGTGCACAGCGGCGTAGTGAAACACGTCGCGATAGATGCCCCAGACGAATTGCGCTTGGGGATGGTCGGATGCGCGCAGAAGCGCCAGACGCTCCCGAGGGTTCTTGTGCTTCAGGATTTGCGCAACGCTGGGGTCCGCTTGTCCGCCCCCGGGAACGTAGTCACCCGTGCTGGGGTCGAACCGCAAGATGTCCTTGCCGACCTTCTTGTAGAATCCAGCTCCGCTCTTCTGGCCCAGAGCTTTGCGGTCGATCAACGTGGCCAGCGCTGAGGGCAGCGCGTAAAGCCCATGGAAAGGGTCGTCCGGCAACGCGTCCTGCAGCGTACGGATGACGTGACCCAGCGTGTCGAGACCGACCACGTCCGCAGTGCGGAAGGTGGCCGACTTGGCGCGGCCAAGGCGTTTGCCAGTCAGGTCGTCGACGACGTCGCTGCTGAGCCCATGACGTTCGGCCTCGGCGAGCGTCGACAGGATGCCGAACGTGCCGACGCGATTGGCAACGAAGTTTGGCGTGTCGAAAGCGCGCACCACGCCTTTACCCAGGACCGTCGTCAGAAAGGTTTCGAGCTGGTCGAGGATCTCCGCTCGGGTATCCGACGCGGGGATCAGCTCGACGAGGTGCATGTAGCGAGGCGGGTTGAAGAAGTGAACACCGCAGAAGCGTTGTCGTTGCGCGGCATCGAAGCCCTGTGACAACTCGTTGATGGAGAGTCCGGATGTGTTGGACGCGAAAATGGCGTGCTCCGCAATGAACGGACCGACTCGCGCGTAAAGCTCGCGCTTCCAATCCATACGTTCGGCGATCGCTTCGATGACCAGATCGCATTCACGCAAGCGCTCGAGATCGTCATCGTAGTTGGCAGGTTCGATGAAAGCGGCAGCCTCTTTCAGCGCGAAGGGAGCCGGGTTGAGCTTCTTCAAGTTTTCAATCGCCGAGAGCGCGGTACCACTTCGCGGCCCCTGCTTCGCTACCAGGTCGAACAGCACGACGGGAACACGCGCATTGATGCAGTGCGCGGCAATCTGTGCGCCCATGACGCCGGCACCCAGCACGGCGACTTTCTTGATGATCAACGGCTTCAAAGGGCTCTCTCCAAGGTTGCGCGGGAGCGGAAACGTTCCCCGACCCCCCATTGTCACACGGGCACTGTTCGGGTGCAGGGCTCCGCCAACCATTCTTTCAGGCAGGTGTCCTACAAGCGCACACTCGTGTTGTATGCTGCACGCATGAGGCTGCGAGCCGAGCTGCAAAGCATCGTCGAAGAGTTGCTCCAGCGGCCCGGGGCGGAGCTCAGCTTGGACGAGATCGCGGAGGCCGTGGGTGCCACGGCAATCGCCTTCGACGAGATCGAGACGATCTTCGTCCAGCTGGAGGCGGCCAATCGCGCTGTGACGGGAGCCAGCGTGACTCCGACGGAGAGCCTCACACGCGTGCTCACGGCCGCCAAGATGCTCCGCAGCGAGCTTGGACGCACGCCCAACAGCGTCGAAGTAGCTTCCAGAGCGGGCCTCAACCTTGCGTCCGTCCATCTCGCGCTGCTGTTTGCCCGCACGCTGCAGCGCTGAAGACGCAAGGCTGAGTACATCCCCCCCGGGGGCGGCTCGAGGCTACTTGCCCTTCTTCGCCGCCGTGGAGTTGGCGCTCGCCTTGTTAGAGGCGTCGGTGCTCTTCTGGTTCTTGGTGGCCGTGTTCTGCTTCTTGTTCTTGTCTTTGGCCTTCGGAGACTTGTCGCCCATGATCTTCACCGTCCGTTGGGGTCTGCATCCGCAGCTTATGCGAATCCCCTCGCTCAGGGTAGACGGCAATGCGTCAGGCCACGCGATTACGGCGCATGCCTCCGCCTACTGCTTGCGCGGACCGAGCTGCCCGGGTGCGGGTACCACCCTGGCCGCCGTGGGCCGCGCTGGCACCATCGTCAGGGCGATCTTGTCGCCGTTGCACAGCCCGAGGATACAGCCCCGGTCAGCTGGAGATCGACCGGGCAGTTGGCGGTCGGCACCGCGCGACCGCTCGCATCCAGGGCGCGCACGGTGACGGGCATGGCGTCCCAGCCGTCTCCTGCCAGCGCTGGACGGTCGGGCAGTACCTCCAGCGTGACCGGTGCGCCGGTCGTCTCCACGCTGGTGCGCGCAATCTCTCGGCCGCCCTTGTGAGCAACGGCCTCCAACCTCCGGGAGCGTACGGTACTCTCCAGCTCGCCACGTGCTGAGCGTCCACCTCGTGCTCGCCCAGAGGATTGCCATCGAGCGTCAGGCTGACACTGTCGGCATTCGTCAGCGCCCGCACCTCGACGGGCTGACCCGCTGACAGCGGAGTAACCCGACCAGTTGCGGGCCACGACGGTTCCGTTGAACCACACCGTCGCGTGCGTCGCGATACCATCGAGCTGCAGCTCGACGTGCGCCCGCGGTCGCTCGGTTCCAGGCGGAGGGCTCGGCGATACCAACCGATGCCTCGCTTGCGGTAACCTTGAGCGAGGTTCGCCTTGCGATCGAAGGCGCCTTCCACCGCCCAGTCATGGGGCGTGTCGAGCTGCTGCAGTCGGGAGGATAGCCCGCTGCTGGGGCTGCAGCGAACAGGCAACCACGGCCATGACGCAGGCCGCCAGCAACGAAGGGGAGGTGGTCGGGGCTAAGTGCATGGGCGTACATGCTACTGGATTCGCGCCCAAGAAAGACACACACGCCGACGCGCGCTTCGGCGAACCGTCAGTGACGCGTGCACCCAGCGAGGTGCTTAGCCGCCAAGCTCGAGAGCAGCGTCACTGTCCGTTGCCCGTGAAAGATGAACCGAAAAATGCGCGCCGCCCTCGGGTGGATTGTTGCGAGTCGCTCGATTAACCTATGCGGGCCCATGTCCGACCGTTCTCGCTTCAGCACCCGTGCATCCTCTGACCACCGCGCCCTTCACAGCGGCACGCAGCGCTGGCTCCTTGTCGGAGCGCTAGCCCTTGGCGGCGGTAGCGCGTGCTCCGATGACACCAGTGCAGACGGCGCTGGTGGTCGCGGCGGCGGTCCCGCGTCCAGCGGCGGCGCTGGTGCGGCGGGCGGGGCCTCGGGCCGTCCAGGCACCGCGAACGGCGGCAGCGCGACCGGCGGCGCGAGCCGCGGCGGCTCTGCGGGCTCTGCTACAGGCGGCGTGAGCAGCGGCGGCAACGCGGGCTCTACTCCAGGTGGCGCCGCCACTGGGGCGAGCGGCGGCAATGGCGGTTCCGCAGCGGGCGCCGGACAAGCGGGAGCGAGCGCCGCGGGAATGTCGGGCGGTGGCGGGAGCTCGGCGGGTGCCGCGGGAAGCGCGGGCGCCGCAGGAAGCGCAGGCGCCGCTGGAGCAACCGGTGCCACCGCGGGCACAGGTGGGGCCGGTGGTAGCGCGGGGTCGGGCGGCGCCGCGGGCGCCAGCGGTGGCAGCGCCGGCTCCGGCGGCGCGACGAGCGGAGTCCCCAAAGCGGACGCCGATTTTTGCCGGATGGAGCTCGACCGCGCAGCCCAGCACTACGAGGGCTTTCGGCAGGCGTACACCACGCCCACGAGCATCCCGCGATCCGCGAAGGGCGGCAGCGTGCGCCTGGTGCCGCCAAGCGATTGGACGAGCGGCTTCATCGCCGGCAACTTCTGGCTGCTGTACGAGCACACGCGCTCGGCAGCTTACCGAACGGCAGCGGAGACCTGGACTCAGGCGCTGAACGCGCAAGCTGCCAACAGGAGTACCCACGACGTTGGATTCATGATTAACAATAGCTTCGGCCAGGGCCTGCGCCTGACCCAGAACGCTGCCTATCGCACCGTCGTGCTGCGAGCTGCGGCCTCGCTCGCGTCGCGCTTCAATGCCAGCGTCGGCGCCACGCGCTCGTGGGACTTCGGCGGCCCCACCTGGCAGTTCCCGGTCATCGTCGACAACATGATGAACTTGGAGCTGCTTTATGACGCGACCGAGCTCGGGGGCGAGGCTCGCTTTGCCCAGCTGGCCACCACTCACGCGCTCACCACCCGGGCCAACCACTTCAGAGCGGACGCGAGCTCCTTCCATGTCGTGGACTACGATCCGATCACCGGCGCGGTCCGACGCAAGCAGACGGCTCAGGGCGTGAGTGACTCGTCCGCGTGGGCGCGCGGGCAAGCCTGGGGTCTGTATGGCTTCACGATGAGTTACCGGGAGAGCCGGGATGCACGGTTGCTCGATCAAGCCAGCAAGATCGCCGAGTTCTACACGTCGGTGCCGGACATGCCGGCCGACCGCGTCCCCTACTTCGACTTCGACGCGCCCAGGCGAGCCGACGTTCCCGACCACCGCGACGCCTCGGCCGGAGCCATCGCCGTGAGCGGCTTGCTCGAGCTTTCGCGGTACGTCACGCCGGAGGCGGGCGCTCGCTACCGCACCTTCGCGCTCGCTTCGCTGCGCTCGCTCGCTTCGCCCGCCTACCGCGCGGCGCTCGGCACGAACTCACACTTTTTGCTGATGCACTCGGTCGGCCACTACCCCGAGAACAGCGAGATTGACGTGGCGATGAACTACGCGGACTACTACTATCTGGAGAGCCTGCTGCGCTGCAGCGCTCCTTGATCCTAGGCTGATTGCCGCGGCTCGGGCGTCTGGCTGCGCCGTGAACCGCGGCTCGGCTCGCGGTCGCTACGAGCGGCGCGCGCCCCGACGTTTGCGCAACAGCAGCGCGGCCAGACCGATCGATCCCAACCAGGCGGCGATTGGGGTCTGCCCCGGAGGCCCTCCGACGCTTCGGCATGAGCAACCCGCCTCCTCGCTCGAGGGCGAGCCAGGTGAGCCAGCGGCGGACCCGCCGGCAGCGCTGAAACCGCCGGCTGCAGGCACGCCGCCCGTTGGAGCCGAACCACCCATCGGTGTCGAACCGCCGGCGGGAGCCGAGCCACCCATCGGTGCGGAACCGCCCACCGCCGGCGCGCCGCCTGGGCCGACACCGCCCGCCGCCACGCCACCACTGCCGGAAGACGAGCCGCCGCTCCCCGCAGCACCTGCCGAGCTGCCTCCGGTAGCCTGGCCTGCCGTACCAGAGCCTGCCATGCCGCCCGCCGCCGTTCCTCCGTTGCTGGCGCCCGCGCTGCCACCGGCGCCACCCACAGGCACGGTCACCGCACCGTACTCGTACGCACCGAGGTCGGGCGCGGCGCCAACGTGCGGAATCATCACGTTCGTGCCCTTGTCGATGACGTCGCTCGTTTGCACGAGCTTCATGAAGGGGATGTTCGGCAAGCTGCCGTCTGCCTGCCGAGGCCCGTCCACACCCATGCTGTCGATGCTCTGGAAGTCCGCTGCCGTCACCTGAACGGGCAAGTTCCAGGAGTTGAACTCCATGTCGTTGCTGGGGTTCGACACCGCCGTGCCCATGAAGGCGAGATTGTTCCGCGCGGTGGCGATGTTATTGCCGAGCAAGCCGAAGAGATTGAAGTTGGCGGAGCGATTGTTGAACGCCGTATTGTTGTAAAAAAAGCTCTTGCCGGTGTGGTGATTGGCGTAAAAGCCCGCCGCCCGATTCAGGAACGCGACGTTGTTGCGGGTCATGTGCCGCGGCGGGGTGGGCGGCGACCCCACTCCGTCGGCGCCGAACCCGCCGATCTTGAAGCCGTTGCCGTTGCCCTTGGCTGTCATGGTGTCTGGCACGTACCCGTTCAGCCACGCCCACGAGCCCTCGAGCGTGCATGGCTCCAGGCAGTTGATGGAATCATACCCGTCGTCGGTGTTGTACCAGGCCCGGACCCCGCGGAATACGTTACCCGTGTCACCAGCTTTGACGTGGCAACCGAAACCGTCGGCGTTCTCGCCGTCACCCGCGCTCGATCTCGGGTCGTAATTGTGATGCGAGTCGCTATTCAGGATCAGGTTGTTGCCACCTTCCGCCAAGAAGAAACCGGCGCCCTGAATGTGGTGAATGTTCAGCTGCTCGTAGATGTTGTTGCTACCAAAGGCGCGAATACCCCACGACTCATTCTGGGTCGTGATGTTCTGCGGTACGTTCTTGATTTCGATGCCTTTGAAATGCAGATAGCTGCCATTCACCCGCAGCCCGGTCTGACGAACCATGGCCGTCATGCCGGCGAAGTCGAAGACGGGAACCTCACCGGGATACGCCCAGTACTTGATGTGATTGTTGGCGCTCCCGCTCTTGGTCAGGATGATCCCTTCGGCTGCCGAGCTGCTCACGAACCGATACGTTCCGCCGCGAAAATAAACCGTATCCCCCGCGCTAGCGGCCTGCTGGCCGCGAGCCATGGTGGCAAACGGCGCCGCCTCGGTACCCGCGGCGGTATCACTCCCGGTGGGTGCGACGTAATAGGTGGCGGCATAGACAGGCAGCGACATCAACGAGGTCACCACACCCGTGGCCGCCATTCGCACTGATCGTTTCATTGGTTCTCCGCGGGCGTAACGCTCGCCCGCGCGACCGCTCCATGGTCGCCAACGGGCTGCTTTGTAGATGTCACGAGTTCCCCCATCTGTGCGGAATGGGTCAACGTTTTCTGCGGCGAAATTTCACCACGTAGTCCAGGCTGAGCCGCAAATTACGTCTCCGCGGCACGCGGACCACCCGAAGGCCGCAGGCGGCGGGCCAACGCGGCACGAGCTACCCTCGCGCCTCCCATGGTCCTCCCCACCGTCGCTGAAGCACAAGAGCTCACGTCCCTCGCACCCCAGGTGCTCTCGCGGCTCGGTCGGGCCGAGCAGATGCTCCACCCGGTCGATGAGCGCGACGAGCGTGCCTGGCTGCAGACTGCCAGCGGCCGCATCAACGAGCATCTGCAATGCACGTTGCTCGCCTTCGAAGAGGCCTTGCTGCTGCCCGAGCTCCGCGCGGCGCGCAATCTCCGCGCCGACCTCTTACTTCAGCGCTGGGTCGACGTGCTTCAAGAGCTGGAGGCTCGCATCGTCGCTCACACCGGGCCCGGTCACCCACTGCTGGAGGCGCTGTTTCCTCACCGCAATTTCGAAAAGGTGCGCCGCGGCAGTACGCACACCCAGGTATTCCGCGTCGAGCTCGAACGCCGCCGGTCGAGCTCGTACGTACGACGCCTCGCTGCCGACGGCGACTACGCCTTTCTGGGACCGTTGCTCGCCGAGGCTGACGGAGCTTATGCCGCGGTCAAGAGTTTGCTCGACGCGCCGCTGCTCACGGAACCCGACCAAGAAGCGCTGCGCGAGGCCATCCGCTCGAGGGCAGGAACGCTCGACCTCTCGCTGCGGCAGGCGCGAGCTCTGTCAGAGGCGGTGGCCGCCGTGCGGCCCGATTTGGTAACGGAGCTCGGTCTGGACACGAAGCCGCGTCGCGCCCCGCGCTCACGTACCGCCGAGGTCGAGTAATGCCGCCGGAGGGGACGCCGACGTTTCGCGCATGATGCCCGCGGTCATGGTCGCGCGCTCATGCAACGCGCCGAGCAGCTGCTGAACGCCCTCGGCTGCGCAAAGCTGAACCTGCGGATTCAGCGCCGCGCCAGCCACCGCGCCGTCCTGGCGCTCGGACAGGTCGACGCGGCGCTGGGAGGCACCACTTCTGGTCTCGCTACCCGCCCACTTCGGCAGCGAGCAGCGGCGCGCTTCAACCTTTGAAGCCGCCGTCGTCGAGATAGCGTTGCTCTTCCGGAGTCGTGTTGCGGCCCAGGATGGCGTTGCGGTGGGGGAAGCGCCCGAAGCGGCGGATGATGTCGCGGTGGCGTTCCGCGTGCGCAAGATCAGGGTTGCCCAAGCGTCGCGCCAGCGCGACGGAGCGCTCTTGGTCGGCAAGCGTCTCCGAGTGACCGAACGGGAGATAGAGGAAGAGCGCAAGCTCGGGAGAAAGGCTCAGGTCGTGCCCAGCCGCGATGGCGCGCTCCGCGACGCTGCGCGCCATCGCGTCCGTCGCGTACATGCGCGGCGTGCCGCGAAACGCATTGCGGGGATACTGATCGAGCAACAGGCAGAGCGCGAGCGCGCCCGTCGGCGTCGCCAGCCAGTGCTCGTGCTGCTTTCGCGCTGCTGCCTCGTGCAGGGCCAGAAAGCGCTCACGGAAGCGCCGATCGAACTCGGGCGACTTGGCAAACCAGAGCGCCGGGCCAGCGTCTTGCCAGAACGCGACCACCTCGTTCGCCTTCGCTGGCGCCACTGGCGAGTGCGCGCCCTGCAGCTCGTGACCGCGCTCCGACGCTGAGGTGATGGACGCAGACGGGTCTTCGGTAGTGGGCACCATGGCGGCTGACAGCATAAACAACGAGTACTGCGTTAGAAACATGGGTTCGCTCCTTCATGCCAGCGGGCTTCATCGCCGCCGACAGCGACTGGATTGCCATTGAAGGCATCGTGAATCCAATGATACGATTTCACTAACATGCTGAACGGTATTGATCTCACCAGCGTGGACCTCAACCTGCTGGTGCTGTTCGAATCCGTCTTCGAAGAGCGACACGTGGGCAGGGCCGCCGCGCGGCTGCACGTTTCCTCGTCCGCGGTGAGTCACGGCCTCGGACGCTTGCGCCAGCTCTTCGATGATCCACTGTTTCTTCGCAACCCCAAAGGCGTCGCGCCCACGCCGCGCGCCACCGAGCTTGCGCTGCCCATCGGCGAGATCCTGGCGCGCGTGCGTGGCGTGGTCAGCACGGTCGAGCCCTTCAATCCGAAAACATCGCGTCGACGCTTCAGCATTGGTGCACCGGACGCGACGATGGCGGTGCTGCTACCAGGGCTCCTGGCGGTGCTCGGGCGCGAGGCGCCCAACGTGGATATCACGCTGCGTCACCTGTTGCCGATGACGGCGCTGGCCGAGCTGGAGTCGGGCGTCGCTGACGTGGTCATCGTGGCGCTCGATCGGGTCCCCGCGCGCTTCAGCGCTGCCGTGCTCGCCGAGGAAGATTTCGTGATCGCGGCGCGCGCGGGGCACCCGTTCCTGAAATCGCCGAGCTTGCGAAGCGATTGTGAGCTTCAGCTCGTGATCGTGTCCATCGCGGGCGAGCACCACGGGTACGTGGACGGAGTGCTCGCCGAGAAGGATCTCAAGCGCCGCGTCGCTTTGAGCGTTCCGCACTTCCTGCTTGCCCTGGCAGCGCTCTCGGACAGTGATTTGCTGGCCGCTGTGCCGAAAACGCTGGCGGAACGCCACGCGAAGCGCTTCGGAATCGCGAGCACCAGGGCACCGCTGCCATTCCGCCGCTGGCAGCTGCGCGTGATCGTGCCCAAAGTGGCGCTGGCCGACGCGGGCTTGCTCTGGCTCTTTCAGACCGTGCAACGAGCGCTTCCCGGTGCGACAGGACGCGCCAGACGGCCCCTTCCGTAACAGCGCCGCGCCTGCGTGGTCTAAGAATGCCGTTCCTCGACTGCGACGGCCCAGCGACATGATTGCGACGAATCAGAAACACTCGCGTCATGCCTTTCGGATCGCCTGCAGCGACGGTGCCTGGACCAAGAGGTTGTCACTCGATCCAGTCCTGAGTCTGCTAGCGTGCCGGGCGGCGATGACCAAGCTTTCCTTCGAAGACGAGCACGTCGAGGACGACGAGCTCATTCTGGAAGAGGACGGACACGACCAGGTCGCGGTGCCGCCCCCGATGCCACGAGCTGCCCGCCGCACTTCCCACTTCGCAATCAGCTCATCGAAAGGACCGGCGGTGGTGACTGAAGGCGACATTCTGGGGGGCAAATATTGCGTTGAGCGGGAGATGGGCCGAGCAGAGCTGGCCATCGTCGTCCGCGTCCGACATGTCGAGCTCGGTAGCCGCTTCATCCTGAAGCTCTTGTCAGCCGAGGCCTGCTCGCATCCAGACAACGTCGCGCGGCTACTGCAGGGCGCCCGAGCTGCGTTTCAACTGCAGAGCGAGCACACGGCGCGTATTGTCGACGCGGGCCGTCTCGCCGGCGGGGCGCCCTTCGTCGTCAGCGAGCTGCTGTCGGGCTGCGGTTTGCGCGAGACCCTGCGCACGCGGGGCGCGCTGTCCAGCAGTGAAGCAGTGGACTTCGTGTTGCAGGCCAGTGAATCGATCGCCGAGGCCCATGCAGCGGGCCTCGTGC
>DASQDA010000505.1:0-9547 GCA_035634435.1 Polyangiaceae bacterium | reverse complement strand
TCATCGCGCGAAACTTCCAGGTGGTGTCGATGTGCAGCAGCGGGAAGGGTAACTTGCCTCGATGGAAGGCCTTCTTCGCCAGGTGCACCATCACCGAGGAGTCCTTGCCGATGGAGTAGAGCATCACGGGGCGCTCGAACTCGGCGACGACTTCCCGCAGGATGTGCATGCTTTCGGCCTCGAGCTCGCGGAGGTGGCTCAGGCGCAGATCGAGGGCAGCGGCAACGTCGGCGGGGGCGGCTGGCATGACGAGCGGGCGATGTAGCACCAAATGCATCGGGATTCCGGGAAACCACCTAAATCATTGTTTTCAATTCAAAATCGGTGTGAGACCTTGTACCTCGAGCGGCTGCGCGATGGCGGCGGCCAGCTGCCGTAGGTACTCCTGACGGGGGAGGGTGAACGCGCCCATCGAGGCCAGGTGAGGCGTCAGGAACTGCACGTCGAACAGGCGAACGCCAGCCCCGAAGAGGGATTTGACGGCACAGACGAGCGCCACTTTGGACGCGTTGGTCTCCAGATGAAACATGCTCTCGGCCGCGAAAAATGCGCCGAGCTGAACGCCGTAGAGGCCGCCGACGAGGCGCTCGCCATTCCACACTTCAAAGCTGTGGGCGTGCCCGAGGCGATGCAGCTCGCTGTACGCGCTGAGCATGTCGGGCAGGATCCAGGTGCCCTCTTCGCGGGTCTCGCCACAAGCGAGCATCACCCGTTCGAAGCTCTGGTTGAACGTCACCCTTTGCGGAAGGTGGCCTATGAAACGTCGCAGGCTACGCGACACGTGCAGATGCTCGGCATCGAGCACCGCGCGCGGATCTGGGCTCCACCACAGTGGCGGTAGCCCTTCATCGTACCAGGGGAAGATACCCCGTTCATAGGCACTGAGCAGCCAGGCCGGCGATAGCGCACCGCCCACTGCGAGTAGTCCGCGTGCGTCGGCCTGATTGGCGTCCGGGAACTCCGGGGCGCCCCAAGGAGACAACACACGCGGGCGCCCGGGTCGTGGCATCGGCGCGGGAGCTTATCGCACTCTGCCCCCCGAGCCGAGCCGAGCCGCGCGTGCCGAGCCGAGCCGCGCGTGAACAACGTGGACGGCTGCTAGGAGCTCCGCCCCTGCTCATGGCTCTCAACGCTGGTCCGCCAGCGAGCGCGTGCGCCTGAGCAATGCTTCGAGCTCGCTCGTCGGACGGCTGGCCATGTCCGTCAAGGGGTGCCCGAAATCGGCCAGGCGTTTGACCAAAAGGAGTCGGTCGACCTCGGCCTGCGAGTAGACGCGCTTGCCCTTCTCGTCGCGCGCAGGAGCTACCGTACCGTAGCGGCGCTCCCAGGCGCGAATGGCATGGGTGGAGAGGCCCAGCAGACGTGCGACGTCTCCAATGCGATAGCCGGGCGCGGACATGCAGACGCGTTCTTGAAAGCCAGGCGTGCGGGTCTAGCCGAGCAGGTGCGGCAAGGTCTGGGCGACGCCCGCGTAGCCATCGAAGAACCACCACCACCAGGCGAGCATCAGGATGGAATGTCCGGTCAGGATGCCGACGTGGCTCCACATCTCGACACGGTCGGACACCGCGCGCACGTAGCGACGCCAGTGGAACGCCTCGTCGATGAGGCTGTAGAGGAAGGAAAGCGCAGTCATGACCAGCGCCAGCACCCACACACCACGCGGGTAACTGTAGGCGAGACACAACAAGACGCAGCTGGCGATGCCCGCGAAGATCGTGATGTGGTGGACGAGCCCTTCCGCCTTGCTGATCTCCTCCTTGTAGATGGTGCGATGACCCACCGTATCGACGGCGATGCTGACGGCGAAAATACCTGCCCCGACCGGCAGTAACCAGGCCTCCGAGGGGTAACGCACGCCGTTGAGGTGGCCGACCAATAGAAATCCAGCTGTCGCGAAGAACAACCCCAGCATCAGACCCACCCAGAGCAGGTAGACGATCCAGTCGTTGGTATCGAACTGCCGCACGCGCCCCACGTACACCCGGAGCTCCTGCAAGAAGCTCGGGCGGCGCGCAGGCTGCTCGCCGGCTCGTGAGGGCACCAGGTTCAGAGGCGCTGCTGGCTCGGGGTAGGACTCGTGGCGTGAGGGAGTCATCGGCTAAATTCCTGACTCGAGCAAACGCCCGGGCAGAGGTCGTCCTTGCGGTTCGAGGGGCAGGACGTCGAAGGGGAACGCGAGCACGCGCCCCGGCAGCTGGTATACGCGCCCGCGCGAGCTGCTCAGGTCCGCAATGGAGCTGAGGCCGCTTCTCGCAATCAGCCAAAGCTTCCAGTGTGCCGGCACCACAGCGCGCCCGCGGGAGACGTCGTAGCTCCGCGCTGCGATGCGGTGGCCAATGCTGGCGTACACATGCCGAGCTGCGCGGATGGCGAGACGAGCGCGCCAGGGCAAGGCTGCAAGCCCGGTATCAGCCGACGCATAAAACTGCTCTGCAAGGCGCAACAAGCGCGCGACTGCAAGCGCAAGCGGAGCCTGCGCCGCCTGTGGCAGCGGCGTGCCTGCTCGGGGTTGCAGCGCGTCCACGCTGGTCTGCGGCAGCAAACTACGGGGAATGTAGAGACGCCCGAGCTGCCAATCCTCGGCGACGTCGCGACAGATGTTGGTCAGCTGCATGGCGATGCCCAGGTGGGCTGCTTTCTGCAACGCGCTATCGCGTTCGATGCCAAGCACGTGACACATCATGAGGCCCACCACTCCGGCAACGCGGTGGCAATAGAGCAGCAGATCGTCCAGGTTTTCGTAGCGCGTGCCCACCACGTCCATGTGCATGCCCGCCAGCAGCTCGCGTGGATACAGCGCCGGGATGCTGACCTTCTGCACCAGCTCCGCAAAGGCAGCAAAGGCGGGGTCGTGCTGCGGCTCGCCGGC
Source organism: Polyangiaceae bacterium (assembly GCA_035634435.1). Classification (GTDB taxonomy): domain Bacteria; phylum Myxococcota_A; class Polyangia; order Polyangiales; family Polyangiaceae; genus PMG-095. Next base: position 6,675 of record DASQDA010000505.1, on the reverse strand, counting down.
GTAGACCGCCTCGAGCCGTCGCGATAGCGCCTCGAGCGCGAGGGGCTGATGCTCGCGCGGGCTCAAATCGATGGCGTCGTCGACGTTGCGGCAGAACGTGTAGAGCACGGCAGCGTGCGTGCGCGCGCCTGGCGGGAGCAAACGCCCTGCCAGCGCAAAGCTCTTCGAGCCGCGCGCCAGCGTGGCATGGCAGAGCGCGCTCGCCTGGCCAATGGCGCTGCTCGCCGGACCGCTGGTCACCTGCAGAGCCTCACTCACGCGGCCATCCGCTTGCGGAAATCTTCCGCGATGATGCTGAGCGTTGCCTTGGCCGAATTGATGACGCCCGGCAAACCAGCCCCAGGGTGCGTGCCAGCGCCTGCCAGATAGAGCCCCGGGATCTGCGGGTCGCGGTTGTGCGCGCGAAAGTAGGCGCTCTGCGTCAGCTTCGGTGCCATCGAGAACGCCGAGCCTTGGTAGGCCGAAAGCTCGCTCACGAAGTGCTCGGGTGTAAACCAGCGCTGGGTGACCACGTGCTGCCGGAGATCCGGGAGCACGCGCTCGAGCGCGGTGTAGATGCGCTGCGCGTAGGCCGGAGCCAGCGCCTGCCAATCCACGGGAGCATTGCCCAGGTGAGGCACCGGGCTCAGCACGTAAAAGCTTCCGCAGCCTTGCGGCGCGAGCGAAGGGTCGGTGACGCTGGGGGCGTGCAGGTACAGGCTGAAGTCATCCGGCACCTCGGGTCCGTTGAAGATCTCGGCCAGAAGCTCCCGGTAACGCTCGCCGAAAAGAATGTTGTGGTGGGGGACGTCATAAGCACGATCGGTGCCGAAGTAGAGAACGAACAACGACATGGACCAGTCGGCGCGCTCGAGCCGCGATTGCATGCGGCTAGCCCCGTCGACACCCTTGTAGAGGCGTGCGTAGGTGTGATGTAAGTCCGCGTTCGAGACCACCACGTCGAACTCTTCCGGCGTGCTTTGGTCCGTGCTCACCCGGTGCACCACGTTTGCCCCGCGCGTGCCCAGCTCGATGGAGCGCACCGGTGTTCGAAGTCGCAGCTCGCCGCCCAGCTCCTCGAAAAGTCGCACCAGCGCGCTCACCAGCGCGCCCGTACCACCCCGTGGGAACCAGACGCCGAACTCACGTTCGAGATAGTGGATCAACGTATAAATCGCGCTGGTGTCGAACGGATTGCCTCCTACGAGCAAGGAGTGGAAGCTCAGCGCCTGTCGCAGGTGTGGCTCTTGGACGAAGCGAGCCACGGTGTCATAAACGGAGCGGTCGGCGCGCAGCTTGGCCAGATGCGGCGCCACGCGCACCATGTCGAAGAAGCGCAGGAACGGTGTGGCCGCCAGCTCGGTGTAGCCCTTCTGGAACACGCGTTTCGTGTACTCCACGAAGCGGGTGTACCCCTGCGCGTCGTCGGGCGACAGCCGGCTCACTTCCGCCAGCATTGCCTCACTGCTTCCCGTGTAGTCGAAGCTCTCGCCGTCTTCCCAGCTCAGCCGATAGAACGGGGTGACAGGCAGGAGCTCGACGTAGTCTTCGCGACGCCGCCCGCAGAGCGTGAACAGCTCGTCGATGCACTCGGGTGCCGTGATCACGGTTGGTCCGGCGTCGAAGGTGTAGCCGTCCTGGCGATACACGTAGGCCCGCCCTCCCGCCATGTCGCGCGCCTCGAAGACCGTGGTTCGAAAGCCCATGGCCTGCAGGCGAATGGCAGCGGCGAGCCCGCCGAAGCCGCTGCCAATGACCGCGGCTCGCAGCGGAGCCAGCTGACTTCCAGAGTGGCGCTCAGGCATAACTTGCCTCGATCAACGTGATTTCGTGACCCATTTCCTCCAACGCTCGAGAGGAACCCACGACCTGGCGTAGCTCCGACAGCGCCAGCGTGAGATGTCGGGAGACGATGCTCGGCGCCTCGCAAGCCAGCATTGCCTTCAGCTCCATCGAAAGAAACTCGGGGTGGCGCTCGCGGGCACTCACCTCGCGCCCTAGCTCGCGGAGCTTGCTGTAGCGCAATCGGTCGAGGCGCTCGGCCGCCCAGGCCCAGGGCCACGTGGCTCGGCCGTTGATCAGGTCTTCGTGACCTTCATGGCAGCGGCGCTGACTCAAGATGCCGCCGAAGTCGTCGAGCATCTGCAGCCCGACACCCAGCGCCTGGCCGAAGTCGGCGACCGCACGCACGGTTGGCGACGGCGCGCCCGCAGCGATTGCACCCATGCTGGCGGCGAGCTCGAAGAGCTTTCCAGTCTTCAAGCGCGTGGTGGCGCGGACCACACCTGGCACCGCGCGTTGCTCGAGCTCGCAAACGCGCAAGCGAAGGTCCAGCGCTTGCCCCTCGTGACAGGCAAGCAGGGTTTTGGAGATGAGCCGGTGAATCGTGAGCTCCGTCATCGGTGGCAGCTCCAAGCGCGCGAGCAGCCGTGACGGCCAGAAATACAGCCAGTTGCCGGCATTCAAGGCGGTGGGAATGCCTACGGTGCAGTGCAAGGAGGGCGCTCCACGGCGGTAAGCCGAGCCATCCTCGATGTCGTCGATGATCAGCGAGCCAGCGTGCAAGATCTCCACGATGAGAGGCAGCTCGGGCGGCGGGGGCGTCTTGCGACCGGAGAGCTCCCACGTGAGCCGCACGAGCCGCGCGCGGAATTCCTTTCCGGGCCGCGCCAGGAAGTCCGACAAGGGCCCAAGCAGCGCCTCTTGCCAGAGCGCAAGTGGAACGTCCGCGTTGCTGCCCGCGTCGTCGGCGTCGCCAGAAAACTCGGCCTCGAGCAGGCGCACCAGCTCGCTCTTCGACTCATAAACACGCGCCGACTGGGTCATGAATTCATTTCTCGGGTGACAGCGCGGCGCAGCGAAATGCCGCGCGGCGGACGGCCGCACAAGATCCGTGCCCTGTCGAAGGGCGTGGTCGCAAGCGCGTAGAAACGCGCGATCGTCGCGTTCGGCAAGCCATAGAAGCGTTCGAAGACGTTCCAGCGTGCTTCTGGCTCGAAGCCGCTGAACATCAATCGATTGAGCAACGTGGCGAAACGCAGTTGTCGCCCCTGCTCCCGGATCAGGTTCATCAGCTCCGGGCCGAACAACGCATCGGGGCTCAGACGCGCAACAGCGTGAGCCAGGCGTGCAGCCAACGGGAACGAGTAGCCAGTGGTCGGGTGAAACCAGCCGCCTTGATAGCCAGCCGTGAGGGGCGGCTCGCCGCGCGGGGGAGCCATACGCCCGGGCAAGGGCAGCGTTCCCGTTTCTTCGCGCACCACATGGGCGACGCGCAAGCCACGCGTCCGCAGATAGTCCAGCAGACGCGCTCTGAGAGCGGACGCGTCCAGCCGCGAATGCTCCGAGAAATAGGTGTCCTCGACCAGAACGCGTCGCGCGCCAAATGGCAGCACGTACACGAAGCGATAGCCGTCGAGCTGCTCCACACGTGCATCCATCAGCAACGGACGCGCAATGCCGTGCGGCTGTTCGAGCTCGACCTCGAGGCCCAGGAACTTTTGGTACCCAGCTATGTCCGTCGTCGGGAGCAAGGAAGGTCCCCGAGCATCGATGACAGCGCGCCCGTAAAGACAGGTACCGTTGCTGAGCTCCACGCGGTCGGCAAAGACGCGCGTCGCACTGTGGCCAAGGTGCAGCTCGAGCTCCGGCCGGGCATCGAACAAGGCGCTGACGACCGCCCGCAGCCGTTCGCTCGTGACACAGTGGTAGTCGCCCTCGAGGCGGCGTTCGCGACTGGGGAACGCGACATCGTAGCCACTCCACGTGTGCTCGATGAGGGGCGTTGCCACAGCCAGCATGTCGCGGTCCACGTCAGTGGCCTGAAAACACCAGGTGTGATTGCCGCCCACTGTGCCGCGTTCGACCAGAGCGACACGTGCTTTGGGCTGAAGCGCGGCAATCGCGCAGCACAGGAGCGAGTTTTGCAGCCCGCCTCCTACGAGCAGATAATCGAAACGCGCCATCTGTCTATGCTGTGACCATGGTTTGTCTATGAGCGGAGAGGGTTTGTATAGCCTGCGTCCAAGGACACGAAGCGCAAGTCTCCCCCCATCTCAAAAGTGTCGGATGCAACGGGCGCGCCCCGCAACGCACGCCAAGTGCACGAACTGCTTAGTGGTCCGACGCGACGGGTGGACGCGCTGGCCTAGATGAGGCGGTCTGCCGCGGTCGGCGTCAGCGTGCTGCTGGCCAGCAGTGCTCTTCGGCCAGTTTGCGGCTGACCCCTGGCGTACGCCGCTTACGCGCTTCCTGCTCGACGCGCTGCCGCCTGAGCTCCGGCCAGCGCTCGAGGTATGCATCCAAGGTGCGTCTATCCGCGCTATAGCGCCGCAGCGCGTCGGGGTGCGCGGAGCGCAAGGCGACGGCTCCGTCATAGCCCCCGAAGCCTTGCGTGGCTACCAGCGCGCCGCCGTCCGCGTCTCCCGGCACGGGGTCGCTGGAGAAGCGGAACTCCCCGAGAAAGCCTGCGAGCTCCGCCTCCAAGCCGCGCAATGTTGGAATTCCGACGCTGCGGTGGCCGAGCACGTACTGGATGGCCTCGCCAATTGCTTTCAGCCCCGTCTCCCCCATCGAGTGTCCATCACCGGCGGCCTTGGGCGCACCGATGCTCATGCGCGGCAACCGGCTCGAACCCCCCTCCAGCTGCCGCATCGCCTCACGGGCGGCGGAGGCGCAGGCCAGGTCTGTCCGTGAGTTGGTGCGTGTGCCGGTTGCGTGCGCAACGAGATGCCCGAAGTCCGCGACCCCGTAGCCGTGCGCAGAGGCCATCTGGAGCGCCAGGATCATCGCATTTTCACCCCCGAAACCCACGCCAGCGAAATGACCCTTCCCGCCGCTTTCGCTGCTCTGGCCCCAGCCCGCGATGATCGAGGTGATATCGAGGCCGTTTCGCAGCGCAAAATCAAGCGTGGTCAGCACCAGACCCGACCCACCGTGTCCGATCACCGTGCCCTGGCCGTCCGCGTCGAAGGGGCACAAGCAGTCACTGATGCGGCGGCGTTGGTCGAGGGGCTTGCCCTCGTTGATGGCGGCGAGCTTGGCTCGTGTGACGAGGGCGCCGCTGCTGCCGAACCCTTCGAGGACACGACCATCTGGCCTGAGGGCGGCGTCAGCGGCGGTGAGCAGGACCAGCTCTGGGTTGTGGGCGCCCGGGTAGCTGCCGACCAGCTGCGGAGCGACCTCGCACAAGCTCAAGAGCGCGCTGGCGCAAGCGGCGCTCGAGACCAGCGGCGCTTGGGGTACGCGTCGGAGCGCGCTGGGACCGACGAGGCCTTCGAGCAACGCCGGGTTCCGCTTCACCCGGCTCAAGCCAAAGCTTGGGCTCAGCATGGCGGAAAGCAACGCCGGGCCGTGGGTGCTGAGCGATGCCGACAGGCGGTAGGCCAGCTTGTCGATTGCTCGCTCCGAGCCGGCGCCGTGCGAGGGCTGCATGCCGCGTGTCATGGCGTCCAGGCTGTCGAGCCCCGGGAAAGCGCAGCCCGCCGCGACGCGAAAACGATGCGGCTCCACGATTTGCGAGAGAGGCGTGGTGAGCGCCGCTAGCGCGCCCAGACCACCATACAGAAAGAGCTGCGCTTGCAGGCTTGGGCCCAGCCGGGGGTCGTCATCGAACAGCCCAAACATGTCGGCAAAGGGCGAGTGCCGGATCTCGCTGAAGGTCAGACCCGCCAAACGTCGCAGCCCACCCTGCTCCAGATCGTGGGGCAAGGGCGCGCCCAGATCCGCAAGCACGTGCGCCGCGAGGTCGTCGTTCGAAAGCTCGCGGATACCCATGTGCGCGCGCAGCTGGTCGCCCCAGCGTCGCTCGATCTCGGCAACGCTCAGGGTTTGGCCGCTCTCGGGGAAACCCGTGGTCGCGAAGCGAGGCTGTTCGGCGGTGCTGTGCTCCAGGTCGACGGCAACCAGGCCTGCGTCCAGAGCCGCAAAGCCGATGTGATTGGGGTCGCCGTTCACCCAGGCCCGGTGGGTCTCGGTGGTTCCCACGGCGGACACGCTGCCTAGCGTCCCAACGCTGACCAGCACCTGGGTGGCGGGAAGCGCGGGTGATCCTGACGGGTTCATGCGAAGGCTCGAGCAGGGGTCACTGCGTTGCGGCCCGATTTAGCCGCCCTGTGCCGGGCGCGCAATGGGCCGGGACGGCGGCGCCGCTTTCCTCGCGCAGGGCTTCCCCCAGCAAGAGCCCAGACCCTGTGCCCGCACGACACACGCGCCGCTAGCCGTGGCCTTGAATTTTCTAGGCATCGCCAATTTGCGCGCTTCGTCCAGCCGGCGCCGCTCACGAGCGGACGTCGCGTTGCGCCTCCGCGCGCCCGCCGCGAACCCCGAGATGGGCTAGAGTACCGCTCCTTGCGCGGAGCTCGTCTCGTGAAGCTCGCAGTGTGCTTGGTGTTCGCCGAGCCGGCGCTCGCTGCGTCCCCCGAAGCGCCTCACGGTCGTGCCGCTGAACGCCTGGCGGTGCGCCCGCCCAGGCTGCTTTCGAGCACCGAGGTCCTGTACCCCGAGGGCGCAACGGGGGACGCGCGTGTCGTACTGACGCTCGTGGTGGATCGTGAGGGAGGCGTGCAAAGCGCCGAGCCCGTCGAGCTCAACGAGCCCTTTTCGAGCCAGGCAGCGCTCGCTGCCAAGCGCTTCCGTTTCGAGCCCGCAGAGCGCGGCGGTCGACCGATAGCGGCGAAGATTCGCATCGAGCTGGTG
>DASQDA010000504.1:0-15059 GCA_035634435.1 Polyangiaceae bacterium | reverse complement strand
CCAGCCCGGCGCGATCGACGCGCTGGTGCGTGGCCTCGAGCACGGGCAGCCGCACCAGGTGCTGCTGGGGATCACCGGCAGCGGCAAGACGTTCACGATCGCCAACGTGATCGAGCGGACCCAGCGTCCGACGCTGATCATCGCGCCGAACAAGACACTGTCGGCCCAGCTGTACGCGGAGATGCGCGACCTGTTCCCGGAGAACGCCGTCGCCTTCTTCGTCAGCTACTACGATTACTACCAGCCGGAAGCGTACATCCCGACGTCCGACACGTACATCGAGAAGGACGCGATCATCAACGACCAGATCGATCGCATGCGCCATCACGCGACGCAGTCGCTGCTCTCGCGGTCGGACGTGATCATCGTTGCGAGCGTCAGCTGCATTTACGGTATCGGCTCGGCGGAGACTTACTCCGGACTGCTCATCGAGATCGTCAAGGGCGAGGAGCTACGGCGTGACGAGCTCTTGCGGCGCCTGGTCGACATTCAGTACGAGCGCAACGACACCGACTTTCACCGCGCCACGTTCCGCGTGCGGGGCGACGTCGTGGAGATCTTCCCCGCTTACGAAGAGTCCCGCGCCGTGCGCGTCGAGTTCTTCGGCGACGAGGTCGAGTCGATCAGCGAGGTCGATCCCATTCGTGGCCGCGTGCTGGCCTCGCTCGACCGCTACGCGGTCTACCCGGGCTCCCACTACGTCACGCCGCGCCAGCAGCTCGAACGTTCGATCGCTGGCATCCGCGAGGAGCTGCGCGAGCGGCTCGACTACTTCGACCGTGAGGGCCGCTTCGTGGAGAAGCAACGGCTCTCGCAGCGCACGCTCTACGATCTGGAAATGCTCGAGCAGATGGGCTTCGTGCAGGGCATCGAGAACTACTCGCGCCGCCTCTCGGGTCGTGCGCCAGGCGAGCCGCCGCCCACGCTCATTGACTATTTCCCGCAGGATTTTTTGCTGATCATCGATGAGTCGCACCAGACGGTGCCTCAGATCGGAGCGATGTATCGCGGCGATCGCTCGCGCAAGGAGACCCTGGTCGAGTACGGCTTCCGCCTACCCAGCGCTATCGACAACCGGCCTTTGCGCTTCGAAGAGTTCGAAAAGTACATGCGTCAGGTGGTGTTCGTGTCGGCGACGCCCGGCGACTACGAGATCGCGCATACGCCTGACCACGTCATCCAGCAGGTGATTCGTCCCACCGGGCTCCTGGATCCCGAGATTGTGGTGCGGCCCGTCGGTGGTCAGGTGGATGACCTTTACGGTCAGATCCGCGAGCGCGTAGCCGTCGGTGAGCGAGTGCTGGTGACCACGCTCACCACGCGCATGGCGGAAGAGCTGACGGAGTACTACGCCGAGCTCGGCGTGCGGGTTCGCTATCTCCACTCCGACAGCGACACCCTAGAGCGCGTGGAGATCCTGCGCGACCTGCGCGCCGGCGAGTTCGACGTGCTCGTCGGAATCAACTTGCTGCGCGAGGGCCTCGATCTTCCGGAGGTGAGCCTCGTCGCCATCCTGGACGCCGACAAGGAGGGGTTCTTGCGCAGTCCGCGTTCGCTGATTCAGACCATCGGCCGCGCTGCGCGCAACGCTCACGGCCAGGTCATCATGTACGCTGACCGCTACACCGACGCGATGAAGACCGCGATCGAGGTGACGGAGACCCGGCGCGGCGTGCAGCGCGCGTACAACGAGGCTCACGGCATCACCCCCGAGACGGTGAAACGTGCGATCTTCGACATGAGCCCGGCGAGCGGCCAGAACGACTATTACGCGGTGCCACGGGCAGGCAAACGGGGCGACAAGGGATCAGGCTCGTCCAGCCGCTCGTCCAAGGGCTCGGCGTCCGCGCAACCAGCCGATATCGTCGAGCAGATCCAGGCGCTTCGCCAGGAGATGTTCCTGGCCGCCGAGAACCTACAGTTCGAGACGGCGGCCAGGCTGCGCGACGAGCTCCGCAAGTTGCAGCTGGTTGCGGGCGACGCGGGCGTCGTGCTTCCTCCCGAGCGAAACGAGCGCCCCTCCGCCAAGAGCTCGGGGCGCGGCGCCGCAGCGGGCGGGCGCCGCCGCCGCTGATCAGCGCCCACACACCGCGTTGATTTCGGCGACGAGCGGCGCTTCGGAGCGCGCGAGCGTGTCGAAGTCCACGCGGCGCTTGCGCGCAAGCTCGGCGTCGTTGCGCTCGATGGCAACGGCCGCTTCCTCGAGAAAGCGCGCCGCCTGCTGCGCCAGGCTGCGGTAGCGCTCGACCCGTGGCACGAGCTCTTTCGACCTGATGGCGAGCGCAGCGAGCTGTCGATCGAGCTCGGCGTAACGCCGCGCGCTGGCGCGAGTCTCCTGAATCAAGCGAGTGGGCTCGAGCGCCCCCGTCTCGGCAGGGGGAACGCTGGCGAGCCACGTCGCCACCGTCTGGGCCAAGACCGTGCATTCCTTCGTCTGCCGGAAGCGGCCGCAGCTGGTCGCTGAAAGGAGCAGGACCAGCGCTGCACAAATCGTGAGCAACGACCTGGCCGAGCTCGCCTGCGACGTCTGCACGCGCATCATCGCAGGTCGGTCCTTCAGCGAGGCCACATCGCCGCCATGGCGAGCGTGGCAACCGCCAGCGGCAGCGTCCACAGGGCAAACAAAAAGAAGCGCCCGCTCTGGACCACGTGGCGCAGCGCCCAGAGCGCCAGGCCCCCCGTGACGAGAGCCGCGGCAGCACCAACGAGAGCGGGCCCCACCGGAAAGCTTTCGCCGACCACGTGACGACTCTCGAGCAGGATCGCGCCGGCCACCGCGGGCAGCGACATCAGGAATGAAAGCTCGAAGGCGCGCTCGGGGCGCACACCTAACCAGAGCGCCGTTGCGATGGTTCCGCCGCTGCGTGACAACCCGGGCAGCACGGCAAGGCCCTGCATGAAGCCGATGGCGAGGGCAGAGAGCACCGTCGGCTGCTCGAGGCGCCCAGGACGCACCCAGAACGTCGACAGCACGACCAGGCTCGTCGCGCTGAAGCCGAGCCCGATTGCCCAGGGTGAGGTGGTCCAAGTCGCCACCGCGTTGCGCAAGCTGAGCCCGATGATCGCGGTGGGCACCGAGGCAACGACCACGCACACGGCGTCGCGACCCGCCGTGGTAGTGCGGAAGAGCGAAGGGTTCGAGAGCCCACGCGCGAACGCGACGAGCAGAGCGACCACACGCCCACGCAGCACGAACAAGGTCGCGAGTAGCGTGCCGGCATGCAGCATCACGTTGAAGGTGAGGCCGCCATCACTCGGCTCGAACAACAGCTCGGCGAGCGCAAGGTGGCCATCGCTCGAAACGGGCAGAAACTCCGTGACGCCCTGGACGGCGCCGAGCAGCGCGGCATCACGGAACGGCTGAAGCATGGCTTCTTCTCCTAGCACTGAGCGGCTCGCCTTGGCACGCTCCTTGTGTCCGCGGTCATGCTCCCAGCGCCGCGAGCATGGCCAGCAGCTCGCGCTCGGGAACGAAGCGGCGCCGCACGGCGAACACCTTTCCGTCGGCCGCAATCAACACCAGCGTGGGCAACGCTTCGACTTGGTAGGCGGCGTTCGCGACGCCCGAGTCTTGCACCACCAGCCACTGCGGGTTTGCGGTGGAGAGATAGCGTTGCGCCGCGTTGGGCTCGTCACTCACGTTGATGCCGAGCACCCTCAGTGCCGGGTTCCGAGCGCGCACGGCCTCGATCACCTTGGCTTGCTCACGGCAGGGCTGGCACCAGCTCGCCCAGAAGTCGAGCAGCACAGGGGTTCCACGTTGCTCGGAAAGGCGGACGCGCGTGTCGCGCTCACCGCCATAGACGACTGGCAGCGCAAAGTCAGGAGCCATGGCTCCCTCGAGGCCCCCGCCCGAGAGCCGCGGCAACACGAAGACCCCAACCGCGAAAGCGGCGGTCACCACCAGCGCGAGCGGTACCCACGCCGGCAGTTGCGGAGCCTTGTTGCGCGCCGTCTTCCTGGGCGTCATGAAGCGGTGCCCGCCTGCGCCGCCATGCGTTCACCGTGCCGTTCGATCGCGCTGTGCGCCAGTGCCGCGGCTCGGGTACCGCGGACCGGCAGACGCACGCGAAGACGAGCGCCTCCGAGCTCACTCTGGGACGCACTGATGTTACCGCCGTGCTCGATGACGATCTTCTTGACGATCGCAAGCCCGAGTCCGGTGCCTTCGTGTTTGGTGGTCACGTACGGATCGAAGATGGTCTGCCGCAGAGCCTCCGGGATGCCGGGGCCGCTGTCTTCGATGTCCAAATTGTAAAACTCCTCGTCCCGACGCAAGCTCACGCGGATGCGGGGCACGCCTTTGCTGGCTTCACGCAAGGCCTGCGCTGCATTCTGCACCAGGTTCATGAAAACCCGGCGCAACATCTGCGAATCGATGAGCGCGGGGGCCTCTCCCTCTTGAATGTCGAAATCGAGCTCGATCCGCCGAGCTTGCCAGGCCGAGCGAAGGGCTTGCGGAATGCCAGCGTCCTCGTCGCTGAGCACCGCTAGCTGCTCGGCCTGCTCGCGCAGAAAAGCCGCCAGGTCTTCCTCGGCGAGATACGCCTGGGGGAGCCGCGCAAAATCGGAGAACTCGGTCACCAGCCGACGCAAGGTGGCCACCTCGTCTTCCACGATCTCGAGACTCGTATCGAGCAGCTTGCGAAACTTCGGTTCCGAGCCTTCGTAGCGCCGGTGCACCTCTTGCACGGCCAGCTGGATGGGCGTGAGCGGGTTCTTGATCTCGTGAGCCAAGCGGCGCGCCATCTCCTGCCAGGCACCGATCCGTTGCAAGTACTCGATGCGGCCGCGGCTGTCGGCGACCTCGGCAAGCATGCGGTTGAAGGCGCGAGCGAGATCCGAAATCTCGTCGTGGCCGCGCTCGGGGACGCGTATTTCGAGGTCGCCGGCAGCGACCAGCTGGGTTGCGCGCGCGAGCTCGCCGATACGCCCCGACACACCACGCGCCAGGAACGATCCGACGCCGACGGCGGCGACGATGGTGATGCCCAGCAGCAAAGTGAACGCCAGGACGTAGCTCTTCTCGTCCGATTCACGGCGGCGCTCGATCTGCTTGTAAGTGTCGACGAACTGACTCATCTCGGTGAGCTCGTCGAAGCGGGCGCGGTCCGCGGCGAAGACTGCCACTAGGTTGATCCCCTCCGCTTCCTCGTCGTCCTCGCTGCCAGCGTCGGCGGATAAGGGTCGCACCACCTCCAGACGGTTCTCGCGCGCGGGGTCGAGCGGTGCCTCGCGCGCGACGTGCGCTAGCTGGACGCCGCCGTTACCACGCACACTCAAACTGACCAGGCTCGAATGCTGGGCGAAGGCGCCACGCAGCTCCTGCTCGATGCGCGCCGGATCGCCTCCAGCGACCGCGTCGCGCAAGGCCGCGCGCTCCGCGATTGCGCTCGCCTCGTGGCGCATCGAAGCCTTCACGGCACGCGCCAGATCTTGGTAAAGCCCGAGCGATCGATCCAGATGCACGCCAATCTCGGGCACGAAGAAGCGCGCGGCCGCCTGACGCACGGTGGTCTCCGCCAACCAAATAGCCACGAGCACCGGGATCAGCGCGGTGAGAACGATAGCGAGCGCAAGTCGGCGCTGAATGCGGTCGGAAACCGCCATTGGCCCCATCTTGCCTACTGTCAGCGGTGCCGGCAAGCTGCGGCAGGGCGCCGGTTGGCAGGCGAGCCCCAAACCAGCGCTGTTTCGCCGGCATCAGGAGCAAACACCATGGGTCAGCGCCGCCGTTTGTGGGGCTGGAATTGCTTCTACCGGAATTTGCGTCGCAAATAGTTGAGCACGTCGATGCGCGTGATCAGCCCCAGAAACTTGGGTCCGTCGCAGACGATCACGACCAGCCCCTGCTCGAAGAGCGGCAACAGCGACTCGAGGCTGGCGGTGGGTTGGACCGTCATCAGCTTCGTGCTCATGGTTTCCCGTACGCTGCGCCGGAACGCGGAAGCGTCGCCATGGACGGCGAGCAGCAGATCGGACTCGTCCAGTATGCCGACGATGGTGGGCCCATCCAGCACGGGAAGCTGCGACACATCGTAGAGCTTCATGCGTGAGTAGGCGATGAGCAGGCTGTCGTCGGGAGCTAGCGTCACCACCTGTTCTTCCTTGCGCGAGATGATGTCGCGCAGGTCACCGTAGGCATCGCCGCGCAAAAACCCCTGGTCGTGCATCCAGAAGTCGTTGAACATCTTGGAAAGGTACTTGTTGCCGCTATCGCACACGAAGCTGACCACGCGCTGCGGGCTGGTCTGTTGGCGGCAATACCGCAGCGCGGCCGCCAGCAGGAGGCCCGTCGACGATCCGCCCAGGACGCCCTCCTGGCGGAGCAGCGCGCGAGCCGCGGTGAAGCTCTCTTCGTCGGGGATCGTGAAGGCGGTGGTGACGCGCGACAGGTCGCAGATTGGCGGCACGAAATCTTCGCCCACGCCCTCGACCAACCATGAGCCGGCCTGGCCCACCTGCCCTGTCCGCACGTAGTCGGCCAGCACGGAGCCCTGGGGATCGGCCAGCACCATGGCGGTGCTGGGGGACACACGCGCGAAGTAGCGGCTCAAGCCACTGATGGTGCCGCCCGATCCGACACCACACACGACGGCGTCGACCCGGCCCCCCATCTGCTGAAAAATCTCGGGGCCGGTGGCTGTTTCGTGGGCCAGTGGATTGGCCTGAGTGGCAAATTGATTGACGTAGTAGCCACCGATCTCGCGCGCAACGCGCTCGGCAACGTCCTGGTAGTACTCGGGATGCCCCTTGCCGACGTCGGAGCGCGTCATGTGCACCTCGGCACCGAGCGCGCGCAGGTGAAAGATTTTTTCCTGGCTCATCTTGTCAGGGATCACCAGCACCAGCCGGTAACCCTTGCGCGCCGCAACGAGCGCCAGGGCGAGCCCGGTGTTGCCGGCCGTGGCTTCGACGAGCGTGCCGCCTGGGCCAATGTGTCCGTCGCGTTCGGCGGCTTCGATCATCGACAAGCCGATGCGGTCCTTGATGGAGCCGCCGGGGTTCTGGCTCTCCAGCTTGAGAAAGAGCTCGCACGGCCCGCTATCGAGCGACTGAGCTTTCAGGAGCGGCGTGCTGCCGATAAGAGAAAGCACACCCCCGGCGCTCGAGTCTCGCAAGGCTTCCATCGCTCTGATCTTCCCCTAAGCTGCGGCTGCCGCCAGCGCCTGCTCGATATCGGCCCAAAGGTCCTCGGCGTGCTCCAGACCTACAGACAGCCGCACCAGCCCATCACCGATGCCGATCGCCTCCCGCTGGGCCTTGGGGATGGAAGCGTGCGTCATCAGGGCCGGGTGCTCCGCCAGCGACTCGACGCCGCCCAAGCTCTCCGCCAGCGTGAACCAGCGAAGCGCGGTGAGGAATGCACGCGCTGCGGGCTCACCGCCCGCCAGGTCGACGCTGATGATGCCGCCGCCGCCGCGCATCTGGCGTAGCGCCAGCTGATGCTGAGGGTGCTGTTCGAGCCCGGGATAGTAGACGCGTTCAACGGCCTTGTGCTGGCTGAGACGCCCAGCCAGCAGCAACGCCGTCTGCACGTGCCGCTGCATGCGGACGGCAAGCGTCTTGAGCCCACGCAGCACCAGGTAGCAGTCGAAGGGGCTCGGCACCGCGCCCATGGCGTTTTGCAGGAACTGCACGCGCGCGGCGAGCTCTGCGTCGTTGAGGATCAGCGCGCCCCCGACCACGTCGGAATGTCCGTTGATGTACTTGGTGGTGGAATGCAACACCACGTCCGCGCCCAGCTGCAGCGGATTTTGCAACGCTGGAGACGCAAAGGTGTTGTCGACCACCAGACGGATGCCGCGGCCAGCCGCGAGGCGCGCCACCTCCGTGATGTCCGCGAGCTTCAGGAGCGGGTTGCTCGGCGACTCGAGCCAGACGAGCTTGGTAGCCTCGGTCATGGCGTCGCTCACTCGCTCGGAGCTGGTTGCGTCGACGTAGGTGGTGCGAACGCCGAGCGTGGTCATGACCCGCTGGAAGATGCGGTAAGTGCCGCCGTAGACGTCATCGCCACAAACGACGTGGTCCCCAGGCGCCAGCGTGTGCAAGAGCGTGCTGGCTGCCGCACATCCACTCGCAAAAGCGAAGGCATGGCTGCCACCCTCCAGCGCCGCCAGGCAAGCCTCGAGGGCGCCGCGGGTGGGATTGCCACTGCGCGAGTAATCGTAGAGCACGGGTTTGCCGGGCTCCGGCTGGGCAAACGTGCTCGAAAGCACGATCGGCGTCATCACGGCGCCGTGGACCGGATCAGGCGCTTGGCCCGCATGGATGGCGAGGGTCTCGAGCGCGGGGCGAAGCGGCGGGGGTTTCGAGCTCACGGGGACCTCCCTTTTAGGGTCCGCGAGGCCGCGCCCTCCGTCAAGGCGTGGCAGCGCCGCTGACCCGCTTCAGCTCGGGGGCGCAAGCAAACGCGTGAGCAAACGCAGTGGGTCGAAGCCGAGCCATGCCTTGACGTCCGCTTCGAACAGGGAAAATCCACGCTCGAGAGTCGGCGACCAGCTGCCCCGCGCACCGAGCGCGCCCAGCCATTCTGTCGCTCCGAAGCGGTCCGCCACGCCGCGCATCGACGACCACAGCGCGCGCCCCGCGTCGAGGCCGAGCGGAAGAGCCAACGCCGGTGAGACGGGCGACAGGATGATGTCGCGCGCCGCTACCGCCGCTGCCCAGGCACCCGGAGCCGAGCTCTTGGCCAGCTCCTGAAAGGTGTACAGCTCACCGAAGCACCCAAGCGCCAGCGGCCCCAGCGCGCGCTCCGCAGACTGTGCCAGAAAACGGTAGTCGCGCTGCCAATCGCCCGAGAGAAGCCCCATCTCGTCACGGAGCTCCCCCGGTCCGAACAGCGCGTCGAAACCGAGCTTGCCGCGCCGGGCGGCCACACAGGTGTAGAGCTCACCCCGCTCGAACACACCAATGACCGCTGCACGCCCGCTGGGGCACAAAGCGTCCAGCACCCTCACCACCGCGCGCTCCGTCGGGATGGGCCATTCCGCGATTGGCCAGGGCCATAGTTGGATCCCACCTTCCGTCTCGAGCTCGCGCAGAACCTGCAGCAGCGCGAGCATCTGCGAAAGGTAGGTGTCACTGCGCCGCAGACGCGAACCGTAGCGGTCCGCCAGCCGCTCCAGGCTTCCGGTGGTCAGCTCCACGGCCCAGCGAGCGTCGTTCCTGCGCGCTAGCTCCGCAAGCGGCACGGGCCAGGGCTGGCCATTGAGGTCGATGCGACCGCTGCGCGTGGCGACCAGCTTGCGCAACCGGCCCTCGGTGGTGACCGCCACCACGCCACCTCGAGCCTCCGGGGCGGCCACGCTCGACTTCGGAGGGGCACGAAAAAGGTCCGCCAGACGCAGCCATTCTTCGGCGCTGAAACCAGTGACGCGCACGTCGGGGCTGAGCATTCGCGGCGGAGTATAGTCTGCCCATGCAGTCAGACCAGGACCCCGTGGGGCTCGCCCGCGATCTGCTCCGCTTCATCGAGGCGTCACCAAGCCCGTATCATGCCGTCGCGGAGGCTGCGCGCAGGCTGCGCGGCGCGGGCTTCGAGAGGCTGGACGAGGGTGAGCTCTGGAACGTCCAGCCGGGCACGCGCGCCTACATCGCCCGTGGCGGCGCGCTCATCGCTTTCATCCTGGGTGCCAGCCCGCCTGCGCGAGCCGGCTTTTCAATCATCGGGGCGCACACCGACTCACCCTGCCTGCGCTTGAAGCCGAACTTTGCGCTCGAGCAAGCGGGCTACGATCAGCTCGCCGTCGAGATCTATGGCAGCCCTCTCTACTCTACCTGGCTCGATCGCGATCTGGGCATCGCCGGCCGTCTGGTGCTGGTCGACGGCAGCGAGGCGCTCGTTTCCAGCAACGCCGCCCTGTGCCGCATTCCCAACCTGGCCATTCACTTGAACCGGGACGCCAACAAGGACGCTTCGGGGCTCAACGCGCAGCAGCACCTGCTACCGGTGCTCGGCATCCAGCGCGCCGATGCCGAAGCGTTGCCCGAGCGGCTGCTGAAGACATTGGCCGGTACCCATGCAGCGGGGGTCGGCGCCAAGGACGTACTGGCGTTCGATCTCGCCCTCTACGACACTCAGCCACCCGCCATCGGCGGAGCGAACGACGAGCTCCTGTTCTCGGCGCGACTCGACAACCTGGCGTCGTGCCACGCGGCGGTACGGGCGCTGCTGGACAGCAGCGTCGAGGTGGCCAAGACGCGAGTCATTGCGCTCTTCGATCACGAAGAGGTCGGAAGTCAGAGCGCGACCGGTGCCCGTTCGCTCCTGCTCGAGAACGTGCTGACGCGTCTCGCCCGCGACTACCCGGAGGCCGGAGTGGCCGCCGGCGAGCGGGCTTTCGCTCGCTCCTGGCTGGTTTCCGCGGATATGGCGCACGGCGTCCACCCGAACTACAGCGACAAACACGACCGACAGCACCGCCCGCTGCTCGGCGCAGGTCCCGTCGTGAAGGTGAACGTTAACCAGTCGTACGCGACCGACGGCCCCGCTGCAGCGGCCTGGGTCAGAGCCTCGCGCGCCCTTGACCTGCAACCGCAATACTTCGCTTCTCGCAATGACATGCCGTGCGGCAGCACCATCGGTCCGATCACGGCGGCGCGACTGGGGATCGGCGCCATCGACGTCGGCAACCCGATGCTGAGCATGCACTCGTGTCGCGAGATGGCAGCGGTCGCCGACGTAGCGCCGATGATCCGGATCCTGTCGCACCTCTTTTCCGAGTAATGCCGGTGCCGCGAACGAACCAGGCCAGGCCCTAACTAAGCAGCCGGGGATAGGCGCACTTCGCGGCTCGCGTGCAACAGCGCCGTGCCCATGAACATGAGGATACCGGCCGCCGCCATGCCACCGGCTGCCGTAGCCACGGAGCCCTTGGTGACGGAGAGGATATAGGCCCAGTTCAGCCCCACCAGCACCACCAGCCCTGCTCCGCTGATGACCAGCGTCAGACCAATGCCGAGCAACGTCGGGCTGAACGCGGTTCGTAGTCCGCTGCCCAGATCCACCTCGCGGATGGTGCCCCCGACCAGCGCGCGGATGGTCAGCCAGGCGATGGGATGCATGACACCGGCGAAGATGAACAAGGCAGTGTAGCTGCCCAACCATTGCAGCATGCCTCCTGCGATCAGGTTCATGAATAGGCCGCCGATGGCGCCGCACATGCCGCCGAAGCCGACGACGGAGCCGACCGCTCGCCGCGGAAATGCGTCGGAGGCAATGGTGAACATGTTGGCGGACCACGCCTGGTGGCAGGCGGTGGCCACGCTGATGAGCGCGACCGCGCTCCACAAGTCCTCCGCCGTGACAGCCAGGGCCGAGACGGGTAAGCCCAAGGCAAACAGGATCATGGTGGTCAAGCGTGCACGACTCGCATGCCACCCGCGGCGAATGAGAAAGCCAGGCAACCAGCCGCCGGCGATGCTACCGAAGTCAGCCGCGAGGTAGATGACCGCCAGTGCGCCAGCGGCGGAGCCCAGAGTGACGCCACGCTCGCGCTGCAGATACGAAGGTAACCACGTGAGGTAGAACCACCAGACCGGGTCCGTCAGCATCTTGCCGACGCAGAACGCCCAGGCCTGGCGATAGCGGAGCAACGATGCCCAGGGAATCTGCAGGTTTGCCACAGGCGGCTCCTGGTCGCTGCGGATGAGCGCCGCCTCTTCCGTCGAGAGTCGCAAGTGCTTCTCCGGGGAGCGATAGAACCTCATCCAGAAAACCAGCCAGACGAAGCCAAGCAAACCGATGAAGATGAAGGCAGCCTGCCAACCCGCGAACACCGCGAGGGCCATGAGCGTGCCTTGCAGCATCGCCCCGAAGTTGGTGCCCGTGTTGAAGATACCCGTGGCAAACGAACGCTCGCGTTTGGGAAACCACTCGGCCACCGCCTTGATGCAAGCCGGAAAGTTGGTGGCCTCGCCGAGCCCCAGCACGAAGCGCGCAATGGCGAAACCGAGCGCCGTCGTCGCAAAGGAGTGACTCATTGCGGCGAGGCTCCACACCACCACGCCAATCGCCAGACCATTGCGCACTCCGTAACGATCCAGCAGCCGCCCCGCGAAGGGGAACATCATCGCGTAGGACAGCTGGAACGCGAAGTTGATCCAGCCAAACTCGGCGTCGTCCCAGCCGATGGAGCGCTTGAGCAATGGCGCCATCGCACCGAGCGACACGCGATCGACGTAGTTCAAGAACGTGACGAAGAACAGGAGCGCGCAGATGTACCAGCGCAGACCCCGGATCTTGGACTTCACGCTTGCCAGTGCGGCAACAGACTGATTCATGATTGCTCGGCGCTCCGCAACCGCCCCGGAACGCGGTTCCAGGCGGATGTACTACTGCACTCTTTAACCGAGCGAGAGCGATTTGTCCGCTTACAGCAGCAGCGACGGCGCGATTCGAGAGTGCCATTTAATCGGACAGTCGTCAGAGCACGAGCGCGCTGCCGCGACGCGAAGCTCCAGTGTCGTTCCAGTCCGAGCTACGGCGGAAAGGCGAGAGCATGGAGCGCGCGCATGCGTGCTCGACGTTGCAGGCCGCGCTGCTGGCCACGCGAGCACGTCGACCGAGCGCGAGCGCGGTGCGGAGAGCCGTCGCTGGCGCCAGCGGTGCGTGACTGTGCTCGTTCGTGAGTGTCGTCGCCCGATTGTGCTCGCGGCGCGCTGCTGTCGCGCGTTGCAGAAGGCGACCCGTTGGCGTGCGCCATTCGAACAGCAAAACCCCGATCAAACGCGGGGCTCGGCTGTCCGCGTCGGCCTGGCGCCTACCGCCACTTCAGCCCTTCGGGTATGCTGGGACTGGGCCGGGAAACCATGGGAATGTCGTTTGCGGAAGATCGGCTGGATCTCCCCGAGTTTTCGCAGCTCTTGATGACGCTGCTGCTCGAAGCACGGCAAACGCTCGGCCTTCGCGCCATAGGAATCGCCGAGCTCGGCGTCTTCGACGACCACCTACGGCCAAGCTGGCGGGTCTGGTCGGGTGAGCCCGCTCCCCTCGGCGAGCTTACCCTCGAGCAGTTCGCGCGCCTCGGCGGAGACGAGACGATGACCCCCGAGCAGTCCCGCTACCTGGGCCTCGAGCCAGCGTTACCCGCAGGTTCGACGCAGATTTTGCCGCTGGCCGTAGCCCCCGAGATGACCCGGGGCCCCAACGCCGTTCTCGTGCTCGTCGAGGGGTCGACCGTGCCCGATACAACGCTCGTTTCCGAGCTGCGCGTATGCCTTCAGCGCGGCCTTTCTAGCGATCGGCTAGCGCGCCTGAGATCCATGCTGAGTGCGGCGGTGGAACAGGCCGCCGATGCGATCGAGCTCACTGACCGCGACGCCCGCCTGTTCTACGTGAACGAAGCCTGGCAGCGCTTCACGGGGCATTCTGCTGCCCAGGCCCTGGGCAAGACGGTGGGCGAGGTTCTGCGCGATCCGAACGCGCCGCTCCACGATCCTGCCTTCTACCAGTTCACCATGGCCGAGCTCCACGCGGGTCGCTCGTGGATGGGCGCGCTCGCGGGTCGAAGGCGCGACGGGGAGCGAATCTTCAGCGAGGTGACAGTCGCCCCGTTCGTGGCCGAAGCGCTCGGCGTGCGCGGTCACATAGCCCTGCGACGTGACTTGTCGCATCGGTCCGAGCGGGACGAGGCGCTCGCGATGGCGCACCGCGAGTTTCGTTCGGTGTTGTCCGCGATGCCCGATGGCGTGGCGGTCTTGCGCGACGGTCGCGTGTATTTCGCAAACCAAGCTTTCACGAGCATGGTGCGCGAGAAGGAAGCAGGCGTCATCGGCCGCGCCTATATCGACTTCATCCACCCGGCTGACCGCGTACAATTCGAGCAGGAGCACAAGGCGCGGGTGACCCGCGTGCGTGTGCTGCCTGCGGCCGGTCCGCCGCGCTTCGTCGAGATTTCTACGGCCGGTGAGGTGTCGTTCGAGGGCAAGCCCGCCACCATTTTGCTTTCGAGGGACACCACCGATTATCAGCTGGCGCGCGAGGAGCTTTCCCGGGCCGAGAAGCTATCGGCGCTTGGTTCCTTGGCCGCCAGCGTGGCCCACGAAATCAACAATCCTCTGGCGTACGTCGCTGTGAATCTCGGGCTGGTGCAGAAACATGCGCTGGACGCCCTGAGCGCGGCGGATCGGGAGGCCCTGGCGGAAGCCATCGAAGGCGTCGCTCGCATGCGCAACATCGCCGTCGAGCTGCGAACGTTCTCCGGCACGGACGACCCTGGCCCGCCGGAAGCCGTGGACGTGTCGCGCGCGCTCACCTCCGCCCTGAACCTTGCGCAGAACGAGATACGCCATCGAGCCCGGCTGGTGCGGGACCTGGAAGAGGGTCTGTTCGTTTTGGCGCGCGAAGGACAGCTGGTCCAGGTGCTGGTGAACGTGCTCGTCAATGCCGCGCAGGCGATCGTAGCCCCGAACGTCGAGGAGCAGTTGATCCACGTCGCATCGCGCTCCACCGGGCGCGATTCGGTGGAAATCGTGGTGACCGACACCGGCAGCGGGATCCCGGAGGCATTGCTCCCTCACGTATTCGATCCATTTTCGACGTCCAAGCGTCGCGGCGAGGGCTCGGGCCTCGGCCTTGCCATCTGCAAGCGTATCGTGCAGGGTTTTGGTGGCAGCATCCGTATCGATAGCTGCGTCGGCAAGGGAACGAACGTCAGCATCGAGCTGCCTTCCACGCAGCGCGCTCCTTCACAATGGCCCGTCGGTCCGCCTGCGGTCGCCTCGAGCGCTGCCCCTCGGCTGCGCGTGCTGATCATCGACGACGAACGCGCGCTCACCCGCGCGCTCAGACGCGTCCTCAACCGTCACGAGGTGACCATTGCCAACGACGGCGCCGCCGGCCTCCAGCGGCTCGAGAGGGATGCCAGCTTCGACGTGGTGCTGTGCGACCTCATGATGCCCGGCCTGCCGGGTGCCCAGCTCTACGAAGAGGCGTGCCGGGTGCGCCCGGAGCTCCGCTCCCGTTTCGTCTTCATGACCGGCGGAGCCGTGACGCCTTCCAGTAAGGAGTTTTTGAAGAGCATTGACGCCAGTGTTCTCTGGAAGCCATTCGACCC
>DASQDA010000503.1:0-16506 GCA_035634435.1 Polyangiaceae bacterium | reverse complement strand
GCATGGAACAAATCTTCACAACTGGCATCGACGATCTCGCGCTCGTCAGCGCCCACCCGCAGGCGCAGGAGGTAATCCGGATCCACGCGCGTGATGGAGAGCTCGGTCGGCGGCAATCCTGCAAGCGTCGTTTCATCCAGGCGTTTGCGCAGCTCGGCCTCGAAGGTCGTGGCCGAGCCGCAGCTCGCCGACGAATAAACGACGGGCGCCGCCGAGCTGGTCGCCGCACCCAACATCATGGCGCACGCGCTCACTGAAGAGCGCAAAGCCCACTGAGGCTGCTTGCCACAGCAACTCCGAGATATCCGGCAGTCCGCCACGCGGCTGCTCGACCTCACGCGCTCCAGGCACGGTGCGCGCGCGCCTCGGAGGGAGACACGCTGGCGTCTCGCAAGTAGCCGAAAGAGCATCGATTGAATGGCACGACGCGCCCACCACTAGCACCCTCGCCGTGGTCTGCAGCGAGAAACATTGACAGTTCGAGCTTCTCGCCTATCCCATGGATCGATGGCGACTAAAATAACCAGCTCGTTGCTTTCTTCCAAGCGTCGGCGTGCCCTCGGTCTGCAGCTTGCGGCTTGTTCGAGCCTCTGCTTGTGGTTCGCTGCCTGCGGCGATTCCGGAGGATCATCGGATCCTGACGTCGAGGGTGGCGCAGGTGGCGTATCCGCAGGAGGCGCTCCGACGGCTCGCGGCGGAGGCGCCGGAAGCGGAGGAACCGCAGGCAACGCCATGGGCGGCACGGGTGCCGGCGGCACACGACCCGTCGGCGGCTCTGGAGGGGCGGCGGGCGAGCCCTCCGTGGGCGGCGGTGGCACCGATGCGGGGGGTGCTGGAGCGGGCGGCGGCGAGGTGAGCGCCGGCGCCGGCACCGGTGGAAGCGCTGAGCCGCTGCCGCCACCGAGCTCGTTCTCGTGCGACGATTTGCCGCCGCCCGACCTGGGCGCTGGCGGTGCCTCTGGTGAGGCGGGTGCGGGCGGCGCGCAGTCCGATGCGGGCGCGGCAGGCGCAGCCGGTGCGGGCGGCGCAATCGGAGCTGGGGGCGCGGGAGTCAGCCCTGCCATCGAGCGCACGTGTGTCGACTTCAACGACCCGACCAGCGTCACCGGCTGGCAGCCCGACGGCGGCCAGTGGACCTTCGTGAACGAAGGCTACGTCGGCGCAGGTCCGAGTGCCGAGGAGGTCACCTGCGGCGAGATCGGCTCGCTGATGACCGCCTCGTTGGTGCCCGACGTGGTGGCGACTGACGTGCGCGTGCGCGCACAGCTCACTTCCATCCAAAGGGTCGACAAGATCATCGTGCTGCGTAGTCGCGATTCGTCAAACCGCGTGGAGCTGAACTTCCGCTCCAGCTACGATGACAACGGCACGCCGCAGGGTGGCGATCTGGTGGTGCAAGAGCTGGTCGATTGCCTTCGCGTCGAGCACATCGGGCCCGGTGAGCTCCCCGTCGCGCACGAGGTTGGCGAGAGCATCGATGTCGACATCTTGCTTCGAGGACGGCGGCTCACGGTGGTGGTGGATGGTGCGCCGGTGCTCGGCGACGTGACGGTGCCCACGCTCGCGGACTTACCTGGCGGAGTGGGCGTCGGGGTCATCGCCGATGGCATCACGCGGTTCGACGATCTGATTGTCGATGTGCTCGATTGAGTGAAGGGCGCGCTACGTATTCGACATTGGCGAGCGCCCTCTCCACACATAGTAAAACTGTTGCGCCATACGCGAACGCCCGACGAGGAGGCGGTGCGTACGCGCGCGGAAAGCTTCCAGCTAGTGCTCCGATTTCGCACGGCGGAGGGGCGTGGCCAGCTTTGCCCTGTACAATGACGAACCCCCGGCACGAGCTGCCACTCAGCTCGTCTTGGCTCACGCCACAGCCTGCGCTGGCTTCGCGCTGGCGCGGCCAAGCGGCCCCGCGCCATTCTCAAAGAAAGCAAGACGCTCAATGATCCGTTTCCCGAGCTCCACCGGTTTTTCACTGTCGTTCACTCTCGTCCTGGCTCTCATTCCTGCGTGCGGCAGCGATGATTCTGGCGACTCGACCAGTACCCCGAGCGGCGGTAGCGCCGGCGCCGTTTCTGGCGGAGCGCCAGGCACGGGCGGCATGGCCGGCGCCATCGCAACGAGCGGCGGCGCCTCGAACGGAGGCACGAGCGGGGGGAGCTCGGCAGGCGGGAGCTCGGCAGGCGGTGTGAG
Organism: Polyangiaceae bacterium; assembly: GCA_035634435.1. Lineage (GTDB taxonomy): Bacteria > Myxococcota_A > Polyangia > Polyangiales > Polyangiaceae > PMG-095. The sequence continues at coordinate 14,310 of DASQDA010000503.1, read as the reverse complement.
TGCCGGAGGGTCGAGCTTGGGTGGCGCGGGATCCGGCGGCGCGACTCTAGGCGGCACCGGGGGCGCGTCGAACGCCGGCCAAGCTGGCAGTGCGGGAGCCGTACAAGCTGGGGGTGGCAGCGGCGGGGCTGGAGGCAAGGGCAACGCGCAAGCTGGCGCTGCGGGCAACAGCGGCGGCGCTGGCGGAGCCCTCGGCGGCGGCGGAGCGGGCGGATCTCAAGCGGGTAGGGGCGGCGCGGGCGGCGGCTCGGCAGGCGCCAGCGGCGGCAAGACCGCACAAGCCAGCATCATGCCCACCGGCACCAATACGATCACTGGCACCGCGACCTTCACTCAAGTCGGAGCAGCGGTCACACTCGTGATTCAGGTCACCAACTGCCCTCAAGGTAACCACGCGGTTCACCTGCACGAGCTGAAGGACTGCGGTGACAACGGCCTGGCTGCGGGCAACCACTGGGTCCCGCAAGGCGAGGTCATTCGTCAGATCCCGTGTATGGCCAACGGCATGGGTACGGTGAGCGTGACGCCAGACAACGGCGTTTGGACGATCGGTAGCGGCGCGTCCGACGTGACCCGGCACTCGATCATGGTGCACGCGGGGGGCGATTCGAGCCCTGGAGACCGCATCGGCTGCGGCCTCATCAACGCGCAGTGAAAGAGAGCGAAGGGCCACGGCTGGTTTGTCATGCCGAGCGTCGCACGGTGGAGCGCTAGCGAGCCGGCGGCGCGAGGTGGCGGATTGACACCGCAGCAGCGTGCGCCAGGTGACAGAGCGCCGCGCTCAACGTCGTGGCCAGCGCGCACGTCGCTTCGCCGTTGTCCGTACGATAGACGAGGTAGTCGCGAGCGATGACGTCATAGCCGGCCAGGTGGCGCACGTGCGCTAACGAGCAGCCCGCCGGCAGCGTGAGGGTGTCGATGATCGCGACTCTGGCGTCGGGGTCCCAGGGTGCGCCGTAGCGCGCCATCACCGCCTCGAGCGCGCCGTGCGGCAATGGATAGCTCCCTGTCGCCTCTTCAATCACGAGCCCCCCCTCCTCGCAGCGCAAGAACACCGACAGCAGGCCGGCAGCGCTGGCCGTCTCGTGAATCTTCAACATGTATCGCCAAGCGTCCGGTCTGCCAACCACCACACGAAGGGGCTAGCAAACCGGAACGCGCATCCAGGCCGATGATACGGGGCGGCGAGCAACGCCGTGACCTAGGCCTCGCTGACGGCGAGCTCGACGCGCACGATGTCCTTCAAGCGGATGGCGCCAAGCAGGGCCTTGTACTGGCTGATACCCCAGCGGCTCGGCACGAGCTCGAAGCTGGCACGATAGGCGCCCCCTTCGTTCCGAACCTCGAACGCAAGCGGTTGCTTCTTGGCGGCCAGCTCGAGCTCACCGCTAACGTTGAATCCGGCAGCCGTGGGTGTGGCCACGCCCGTGAAGACGGCCTTCGGGTGTTTGCTGGTTTGCAATACGTCCCCGTGCATGGCCTTTTCCACCTCGGCGCGCTTGCCCGCGTCGTACTGGTCCGCTTGCAGCACGCCTGCTTGCATGGGTCCCTCGACCGCGAGCGACTTCAGATCCAGCTCGGCCCGGATGGCTTCTCCGTCCAAAACGATATCGAAGGTCTCCAGCCGGATGCGCAGGTCGTGCGCTACCGCGGACAGAACGCCCTCTTTGAAAGTGAATACGTGAATGGTTCCTTTGGCTCGACGCATGGCACCGAGGCTACTACCGCTGCCGCGAAATGCATGATCAATCGTGCGTCGCGAGGGCCATTGTCCAGGTGACGCGCGGGCGGATACAGGCGTTTACTCTTGCGCTCGGCCCGCAGCGCCGAATATGGACGCGAGCTCGTGTGGTGGCACCACCTCGAGCTGCGCGTAGGTGCAGTCGCTCGGCCGCTTGTCGCTTCGCCAGCGCCGGAACTGCGCCGTGTGGCGGAAGCGATTGCCTTGCATGTGATCATAGGCGACCTCGAGTACCAGCTCGGGCCGAAGCGCCACCCACGATAGATCCTTGCCTTGGCTCCAGCGGCTCTTGCCGCCGGGCATGCGTTGAGAAGAATGGCTCTCCTCAGCGGGCTCCGCGAAGCCTCCCCAAGGATGTGCTTCCAGTGCTCGATCGCGGTAAGGCGCCAGCGTCTGGACGAGCTCACGCCGCTTTTGAGCCGTGAAGCTGGCTGCCACTCCGACGTGGTGCAGGACTCCGGCCTCGTCGTAGAGCCCGAGCAACAGCGAGCCGACACCACTCTCTTCCCCACCCTTGTGCCAGCGGAAGCCAGCGACGACGCAGTCACAGTCGCGTTCGTGCTTCACCTTCAGCATGACGCGCTTGTTTGCTTGATAGGTGCCCGTCAACGACTTGGCGATGACGCCGTCGAGACCCGCTCCCTCGAAGCGTCGAAACCAGTCGGCGGCGAGCTCCGCGTCTTGCGTAGCAGGGGTGAGATGCACGGGGGGCGCGCTCGTCGCGAGCAGGGCTTCCAGCTTCTGGCGCCGCTCCGTCAGGGGCGCCTCCCGCAGGTCGCGCTCACCTTCGCACAGCAGGTCGAAAAATACGACGGAGGCGGGGATCTCGCGCGCGAGCTGCTTGATGCGTGAAGCTGCCGGATGGATCCGCAGCTGCAGGGCGTCGAAGTCGAGCTGCGTGCCCGTGGCGACCACGATCTCGCCGTCCAGCACGCACTGTGGGGGAAGGGCCTCCAGCAGCGTCGCGACGAGCTCGGGGAAGTAGCGGTTCAGCGGCTTTTCGTCGCGGCTCTGCAGAATCAGCTCGTCGCCGTCGCGGAACACCAGCGTGCGAAAACCGTCCCACTTTGGCTCGAACAGCCAGTCCGAGCCTTGCGGCAGGGCGTCGACGCGCTTCGCGAGCATGGGCAAGAGCGGCGCGTTGAATGGTAACGCCATGGCTGGGGGCGTCGAGCGGCTCGACGAGTACGGTTCTAGCGCCAATGGCCGCGCTTCGGCAAGCGCGGGCATCGGCTCCGACCGGGCTCCGTCTCGGTGCTGCGCGCCAGGCTGCCCGAACCGATGTACTGGCCCAGCCGGCCGCGCTTGGATAAGCTCGCACATGGTCACCATCCGGCTTGCCACCCCGGGCGACGCCAGTGAGCTGGCGGAAATCTACGCGCCGTTCGTGGCCAACAAGCCGACTTCGTTCGAGGAGGTGACGCCCAGCGCTGCTGACATGGCAGAGCGCGTGCGCGAGACACTGGCGAGCTACCCGTACCTGGTCGCCTCCGAGCCGGGCGGCGTGCTCGGATTTGCATATGCTTCAGCGCATCGGACGCGGGCGTCGTATCGGTTTTCGGTCGATGTGAGCGTCTACATTCGCGACACGGCACGGCGTCGTGGCTTCGGGCGAGCGCTGTATGTGTCGCTGTTCGAGCTGCTGCGATGGCAGGGGTACTGCGCCGCACATGCGGGTATCACGCTACCGAACGTTGCGAGCGTCCGTTTGCACGAAGCGTGCGGCTTCCGCTTGATCGGTGTCTACCCGCGGGTAGGCTTCAAGCTCGGTGCCTGGCACGACGTGGGCTGGTGGCAGCACGAGCTTCGCGACCGCGACGGCTCCCCGGCCGAGCCGCGCGCGCTTGCCGAGTTAGCCAGGGACGCCGATTTCGAAGCTCGCCTTCTCGCAGGCACGAGGCTTCAGCGCTGATGTCGCGCAGGTCTCGCAGCGCTCTTGCTTCCCTCAAGCGAGCAGGCGCTCGACCTCGCGCGCGATAACCAGCTCCTCGTGTGTTGGCACGACCAGCACCGCGACCCGGGACTGCGCGCCGGAGATGCGCCCGTCCGTGTCGGCGCCGTGCCGCCTATTGAGCCCCGCGTCCAGCTCGATACCCAAGACCGCGAGCTGTCGCAGAGTTTCTTCCCGAACCTCACATGCGTGCTCGCCAATGCCACCCGTGAAGACGAGCGCGTCGACGCGGGTCAGCCCCGCGCACAGCCCAAGCAAGGCCTTGGCCAGACGGTAACAGAAGACGTCGATGGCGAGCGCTGCGCGTTCGTCCCCGCCCGCGCGCGCTGCGAGCAGCGTGCGCATGTCATTGCTGCTGCCGGACAGACCGAGCAGGCCACTGCGGCGGTTCAGCATCTGCGAGATGGCCTGCAGCGAGTCACCCGTCTTCGCCGCTAGGAATTCATGCAAGTTGGGGTCCACGTCTCCGCTCCGGCTGCCCATCACGAGGCCTTCCAGCGGCGTGAGCCCCATGGTCGTGTCCACGCTGCGGCCGCCCCGCACGGCGCACGCGCTGCAGCCATTCCCCAGGTGAGCGCTCAATAGCTGAAGCTGCTCGGGTGGGGTGCCCAGACGCTTCGCGGCCTCTGCAGCCACGTAGCGATGGCTGGTGCCATGAAAACCGTAGCGACGGATGCGATAACGCTCGTAAAGCTCGTGCGGAATCGCATAGCGGTAAGCCTTGGGGGGCAAGCTTTGGTGAAACGCTGTGTCGAACACCGCCACTTGGCCGAGCTGCGGAAAGCGCTGCGTCGCAGCTTCGATGCCCAGCAGGTTGGCGGGATTGTGCAGCGGAGCGAGCGCGGCGCACGCGTCGATAGCCGCAATGACGGTCGCGTTCAGCACCACACTCTCGCTGAAGGCCTCGCCGCCGTGCACGACGCGATGCCCGATCGCCTTAACGTCCAGCGGACCAAGCACCGTCAGAGCGCGATCGAGCGCGCTCGTGTGTCCTGCCGCGCCGAGCTCCTCCTCATATGACGTTCCATCCGCCAGGTCGACGCGCAGGTGCCCCTCCGCGGTGCCCAGTCGCTCGGCCAGGGCCGCGTGAGAGGTGTGACCGGAGCGGGGATCGATCAGCGCGAGCTTCAGCGAAGAGCTGCCGCTGTTGATGACGAGGACGTTGTAGGAGCTCATGGTAGGTAGCTGCGCGAGCGTCGCCAGCGGTCAGCCTTCGGTCGCCGCACCGCTGATGGGTTTCACACGGCGCGCGCATTCTTTGGCACGGCTTCGCGCCTCGTCGGTGCTTTCCGCGCTTGCAAGCGCCACGCCCATGCGCCGACGAGCGAAAGACTCCGGCTTGCCGAACAAGCGCAGGTCGCTCCCTGGCACCTGCAGAGCATGCTCCACACCCGCAAAAGCAATCCCTTTTGCCTCCAGCTCCCCGTAGATGACCGCGCTGGCTGCGGGCGAGCGCAGCGCGACGTCCACTGGCAGCCCGAGGATGGCGCGGGCGTGCAGCTCGAACTCCGACAGGCGCTGCGACGCGAGCGTCACCAGGCCCGTGTCGTGCGGGCGAGGGCTCACCTCGGAGAACCAGACATCGTCGCCGCGCACGAACAACTCGACACCGAAGACGCCGCGACCGCCGAGGTCGTCGGTAACCGCCGCGGCGATGCTGCGCGCGCGGCTCAGGGCCGTCGGGCTCATGACTTGGGGTTGCCAGCTTTCCACGTAGTCGCCCTCCACTTGCAGGTGCCCGATGGGCTCACAAAAGTGCGTCTCCACGGCGCCGCTCGCGCCCACCGCACGCACCGTCAGCAGCGTGATCTCGTAGTCGAACTCGATGTACCCCTCGACGATGACGCGAGCCTGGCTCACGCGCCCGCCCGTGCTGGCGTACTCCCACGCCGCCGTGACCTGCTCATGGCCCGTCAGCAGTGACTGCCCCTTTCCCGACGACGACATGACGGGCTTCACGAGGCACGGAAAGCCAATCCCTGGCTGCCCCTGCGAGCCATCGATGGCGGCCCGCAGCTCAGCGAGGGTGCTGGCGAAACGATAGGGCGAGGTCGGCAACCCGAGCGTCTCCGCGGCGAGGCGCCGGATGCCTTCGCGGTTCATCGTGAGCTGGGCGGCGCGCGCGGTGGGGATGACCTCGCTCGAGCCCTGGCGTTCGATCTCGAGCAGAGTGTCCGTGGCGATGGCCTCGATTTCCGGCACAATCAGCTGAGGGCGCTCGCGTTCGATGAGCGCGCGCAAGGCCGCTCCATCCGTCATGCAGAGCACGTGGGCGCGGTGCGCAACCTGATGGCCCGGTGCGTCCGCGTAACGATCCACTGCAATGACTTCGACCCCGAAGCGCTGCAGCGCAATGATGACCTCTTTGCCGAGCTCGCCGCTGCCGAGCAGCATCACGCGCAGCGCCGAGGGCGAAAGCGGGGTGCCGATTCGACCGAGCTTCATGCTTCTCCGCGACGCAGGAACGCGAGCAGGCGCTGGTTTACTTGCGCGGCTCGTTCGTGGTGTAGCCAGTGGCTGGCCTCGGGGAAAAATTCGACGCGCGCGTTGGGCACCAGTCGCGGAGTCGGTGTCGCCAGGTCCTGGCGCAGATGCACGTCGCGCACGCCCCACAGCACCAGAACCGGTGCATCGATGACGCGCAGCTCGACGCGGCTGGCAGGTCGCAGCATGGCGCGATAGTAGTCGATCATGGCCTTTATCGCGCCCGGTTGCGCATAGGCCTCGATGTACCGGGCATATTCCGCGGGCGTGAATTGAAAAGGCGGCACCAGCTCCTTGCGCATTGCATCGAGCAACCGAGCGTAGCCGGCGCGCCGGGCGACCTTTTCGGGGAGCGCGGGAAGCTGGAAGAAAAAGACGTAGGAGCTGCGCAGGAGCTGCTCGGGGTGCAGCAAGCCGCGCGCAAAGCGTTCGGGATGCGGGCAGTTCAGAATGACGAGCCGCTCGACCATGGCTGAGTGCTGCATGGCGAATGCCCACGCAATCCCGCCACCCCAATCGTGACCGATCACGCTGGCGCTCCGCTCGCCCGCGGCCGCGATCAGGGCCGCCACGTCCTCGACCAGCAAGCGCATCCCGTAGTCAGACGTGCTCGGCGGTTTGGACGAGAGGTTGTAACCGCGCAAATCGGGAGCCAGCACACGGAAGCCCGCTGCGACCAGCGCGGGGATCTGGCGCCGAAAGCAGTACCAGAACTCTGGAAAGCCGTGCAGCAGAACGACCAGAGGCCCCGTGCCTGCCTCCACGTAATGCAGTCGCACGCCGTTGGCTTCGAGAAACCGATGACTCAGGCGGGTTTCATCGAGCTCGTCGTTGGCAATGGCCATCGCGCTTCCATAGCTCAGTTCCGTGCGCCGCCCGGCGTGGGCCTCGCGCACTGACCGCGAATGTCCTAGCTGGGCCTGCCGGAGCCTTCTGCGGCGTAGACTGAGCACACGTGCAGTAGTAGGGTCGCGACGCATGGACGGCGCAGCGCAGGTAGAGTTCGGCCTCGGCGTGAATCAGGAGAGCCTTGGCCAGATCCTATTCTCTGGGAAACAATCCACAGTGACCGCGGCGTCGAGCTCGCCGCTCACGCAGCGCGACGCCGTGGAGTGGTTGAACGGTCTCGCTGCGGGCAGCGTCGATCTGATGATCACCGATCCGCCGTACGAGTCGCTCGAGAAGCACCGCGCCATCGGCACCACCACCCGGCTCAAGCACAGCAAGGCCTCGAGTAACGACTGGTTCACCGTGTTCCCGAACCAGCGCTTCCCGGAGCTCTTCGCAGCCGTCTACCGCGTGCTGGCCAAGAACTCCCACTTCTACCTGTTCTGCGATCAGGAAACGATGTTCGTCGCCAAGCCGCTCGCCGAGGCCGCGGGCTTCAAGTTCTGGAAGCCGCTGGTCTGGGATAAGCGCAAGATCGGCATGGGCTATCACTACCGCGCACGCTACGAGCTCATCCTGTTTTTCGAAAAAGGCAAACGCAAGCTGCAGGATCTTGGCATGCCCGACATCATCGAGTGCCCGCGCATTCTCAAGGGCTACCCGACGGAAAAGCCGTGGCAAGTGGCGGAGGCGTTGGTAAAGCAGAGCAGCAAGGCGGGAGAGCTGGTGGCCGATCCGTTCATGGGCTCCGGCTCCGTCGGTGTTGCCGCGCTGAAGCACGGCCGCAGGTTCATCGGCTGCGATGTCTCGCCCGTCGCCCTCGAGCTTACCCGCGAACGGCTTGCCCAGCTCGAGCCAGGCAGCTCGTAGCTGTCAGGTTAGCCAGGCGCACACGAGCGATCTCACGCGGTGTCGAGCGGCAGGCCGCTGCCTGACGCCGTCACCTGCAGCGCCCACTTGGTCCAGGACAGCACAGTGCGCGCGCGGCGGCGCGGCGTCTGACCCGAGAGGCCTGTAAGCTGTGTTATCAGCTCCGTAACCAGCTCCTGGCTGGGAAGGCCGCCGCTGGCCTGGGCGGCTTCCAGCGCCTGACGTAACACTGGACGCGAAGCCATCTGCACCAGCACGATGGCCAGGCGCTCGGAAAGCGGCGAGCAGGTGAAGTCGCGGCCCAGCGCCGTGAGCGAGAAACGCCGCCCGTTGCGCTGCAGCAGACCGAGGAACACCCCTGCCGCGCCGTAGTAGTGCGCCTGCCGTGGAGCGAACTCGTAGCGCGCCGCGATACCACTCTGGGTGCTCACGTCGCTCGCGACCGCGTCCACCACGTCGATCACACGCCGCAGATCATCGGCCTGCGGAAAAGGGGCGTCATCGGGAGCAGGCGAGACGCAGCTGCTAGCTAGGACCTCTGCAAGGGTGGGCACCGGGGCCGGCTCGTCCACGTAGTAGTCGACCGCGCCGGTACAGAGCAGCCCCTGGTACTGGAGCGGATCCTCGAAGCTGAAGCGGCGAAGCTGCAAGCAGCGATTGTGCCACGACAGGAACACCGTTTGCACCTTTTGCTTTGGCAGGAGCGTCTGCCACATGCGAAAGGGGTAAAAGAGCTGCCGCACATGGAAGTTCGTGCGCGTCCCGAGCTTGGCTTCCAGCAGGTGAACGTGCTCGCCCTCGTAGCCCGAGTCGACCTCGATCTGTACACCCTCTACGGCCAGCGACACCGTCGCCCTCGGGCACGCAAACGCGAAATCGAAGCGCGGTGAGCGCAGGCGCCCACGGATAGTGAGCCGTGCAGCGTCGCACAGGAAATCGGTGAGGATACCGCTGGCCGCAGCCATGTCGATGGCCTGCGACTCCGACGAAGGCCCCGCCGCCCAGGGCAACGTGCCCAGGTTCTTGGCATCGGGTGGAACACTCCAGCTTCGGGCCCGCCGAGACGGGGGCACATTGGCATAGCCATCGCCGGGCAAGATGGCGTAGGTGCCGTTCGACACGGGCAGGAGGGTCGCTTGCGCCAGGGTGCTGGGGCGGCCCTCGCGCGTATCGAACTTGGTCATCAAGCGCGGCTCACGGCCAGTGATGGCCTTTATTTGCGTCGCTGTCACCAGCACCGCGGCGTCACCTGCCGCCAGACGCGCGGAGAGCTCCAGCGCGTCGTTCAGCTTTTGCCAGGCAGCCGCCGTGGAGAGGCTCGTGTCAGACCCCCTCATTTCCGCCGAGCACTCGTTTCCTGTCCCCGAGTCTCAATCGTCTTCGGGCGGGGGCCCCGCACTAGCTGCTCCGGGCCGTCCGATACGAGGGGCGCCCGCCGGCGCCGAATACGTTGTATCCGACCAGGGAGGCAACGATGACGAGCGCCCAGGCAACCGGGGTCGCGCTCGACATGGGCGCTTCGTAGAAGGTGATGCTCATGGTTCTCCTGTTGCGTCCGCTTCACCGACTCAAGCCGGGTGGCCAGCAGGGGAGGGCGGCGCGCAGCAATCGTTCACTTTCGCTCAGCCCGCGGCCGGTATCAAGCACGACGTGTTGCGAAGATTCCAGCTCGTCCATGGGCTCGAACCCCGCGACGAAGTCGTCGAAAATCTCGAGACGTCCGTCGCTCACCGAGGGGCCCCGGACGCGCTCTTGCAAGTGCGCCCGGCAAAGCTCGGGGGAGGCACTGGGCCTCGACCATCCAGAAAGGCGCGCCGTGCTGCGCAGCCGGGGCGACGGCCCGCTGACGGTGCTTGCGGGTGCGGAAGCTCGCGTCCAACGACGGGTCGACCCAAGCGCAACACGAGCTCGGCGCGCGCGAAAAGCTCTCAGATACTCGCGCACGCTCGCCTCGGTCTGATCGAAGTTTTCCAGCACGTTGCCCAAGACCGCATCGCAGCTGCCGAACGCCTGCAGCGCTTCGTCCGCGGGCGACGCTGCATGGAAGGAGGCGAGGCGTGCCGCGAGCGCGTCGACGTGGGCGTCCCGGAGCTCTCCGCGTCGCAACAGCAGGTCGGCGCGCCGCACGTCGGGCAAACGCTTCATTGCGACTGCCCACTCTACGACCTCACCGCTGCCTTCCAGAGTCAGCGCGCCGGCGGCATCTTGGGTGATGGGGCGGACGCCAAGGTACACATCCGGCGCGAGGCGCGCGTTGAGCTGCACCTCTGCTTCACAGGCTCGTCGCCGCTTGTCGAGAGTCGAAAAGACCAGGAACCGCAGGTTCACTGGTTTTTTCACTTTCCACACCTGCTCGCCACGCAGCAACACCCAGGAGATATGGGTTTCGATGAGCTCGGTGCCGGGGCTCGAGAGGCCTTGTACGATGCTGGGCATTGGAGCTCCTTGCCTTCGCCTCGCGAGAGTGGGCGAGGAACCTAGCACACGGTCATTCCCCGGAGCGCGCTGGCTCGGTAGTGCTCGCGGCCAAACCGCTGCTCTGCCATGCTGGGCCTTCTTCATGGCGACCTCCACCCCCGTGCCTTCGTTGCTGAAACCCGAGACGCGTCTTGAGCGCAGCGGACGTACCGCCGCTGCTGTCTCACGCACTGTTCGCACCGCCACCCCGCTGTTGGCGTTGCTGACGCTGATCACCTCACTGGGCGCGGCGTGTGCTCGGCCGGGCGCCGTTGCGCAGAGCGGCAGCTCGGCTGATCGCGCCCCACTCGACACAGCCAGCGCACGCGGGGGGCGTCTTTACGACAACTGGGCGGCCGAGAAGCGCCTGGGCGCCACCTTCGTACCTGACAACGCGAAGACTCCGGAGCTGGACGGCAAAGGCGGTCCCAACGGCAACGGCACGTTGAACGATCGCAATGGTCAAGCTCTGCCGAACCGAGGGCACGACTACCGCCTCAAGAACCTGTTTGGCTGGGACTTGCGGGGTGCCGATGGCATCTACGGAGCGGCTTACCAGGCAAAGCCCTACGTGCTCCCCACTAACCTGCTGCTGTCCACGCGCTCGCAGGCCGAGCTCAGCGCGTGGCTCAAGCAGGGCGATGTCAACGTGCCGGCTTACGGGTCCGTCCTCGACGATGCCGAGCTGGAAAGCCTCGCCGGCTTCATTGTCGCCGTGCGGGATCGCAAGCTGCCGCATCCCGACGACTTCTTCCGCCTTTCAGCGCGCGCTCCTAAGAACTACGAGCTCATGGCGGGCGGCGACAGCGAGCTCGGCAAGAGTTACTACGGGGATCGCTGTGCCGGCTGCCACGGCCCGTCCGGCGTGAAGGTGACAATTGACGATACCGAGAGCGTGGGCTCGCTCGGACGCAGCAGCGCATACGAGGTGTGGCTCAAGCTCTTGAACGGCCATCCTGGAAGCAAGATGGGGCCGCAGGTCCACGCAGGTGATGGCCGCGACCAGGCGCGCACCATTCTCAACCTACTGGGTGCATTGTGTGATCGATCCGCCTTTCCCCCGCTCGACCCCAAGCACGATGCCCCCGCAGCCGATGCTCGTTGTGCAGCTTATGGCGGTTAGTAGCGGCGCGCGAGGACCATCACGCGTACCATCGCGGGACTGCGGCGACGCTTCGAGACGATGCGAAGAATCCGCTGCCGCAGCCCGCACCCAGCACAAAGAAACGAATGTAGGCGGGAGGTGTTGCACTCACGGCAGGCATTCGAGCTACAGTTATCGCACTACCTGCACATGAATAAAGAAGCTTTCCGAATCTGGCTGAGTGCTCCTTCCACGCGCCTGCTCGCTGCAGCACTCTTGCTCGGCTCCGCAGTGCCTGCCTGTGATGCGAGCGACGCGGATCCCGACGACGATTCCCCATCACAAGGGGGCGCAGCCAGTGGCGGTAGCGCTTCCGGCGGGGCGGCATCCGGGGGGAACCCCTCTGGGGGTGCTCGTCCGACCGGCGGCAGCTCGTCCGGTGGCTCTTCAGCGGCCGGGGCTCCGAGCTCCGGCGGGAGCTCGGCCTCGAAGCTCGGTACGGGCAAGCAGGAAGGTACGGGGATGTCCACGCAACGCTACGCGAAGGCCCCCGTGGCACGCGATGGCGTGCCTTATACGTTCATCGCCAATGGGTGGGGGCCCGGTTTCATGTCCCATTCCGTCTCGTGGAATGGCACGTCTTTCACCGTGGCCGAGATGCAAGGTATGCGCGGCCCCACCTATCAGCCAGCTTCTTATCCCACCGTGTTCTGCGGCGCCTATTCTGATGCGGTCTCCGGGGCGTGCGGCCTTCCCAAGCCGCTGTCGGGTATCACGTCCCTGCGCACTGGGTGGCGCTGGAAGCCCAATGGGAATACCGGCCAGTACAATGCGGCTTACGATATCTGGCTGTCCAGGTCGCCGAACGTCAGCGATCACAGCGCCTTCTTGATGGTGTGGCTGCGCGATCCAAACGGCCAGCAGCCGGCGGGCAGCCGTCAGCACATGGGCGTCACGGTGCCCGGTGTCCCTGGCACTTGGAACGTGTGGGCGGGGCCCATCGATGGCAAGCCGTGTATCAGCTATGCACGTGTCGACGGTGAGGACATCTACGAGCTCGAGTTCGATGTGATGGACTTCGTGCGGGACGTCCCGACGCGCAACATCTCGATGCCCGGCACACACGTCCTGAGTGTCGCCGTCGGTTTCGAAATCTGGAATGGTCCGGTGACCAACCTGGTCAGCGAAGACTTCTACGTGGACGTGAAGTGAGCGACCCGGGGCCGCTCACCGACGAGCGGCCCTTCAGATCCCCAGGTCCACCTTGGGCTCTGCCATTGGAGCTGCAACGGGTGCTTTTTCTGCTGCCGGGCTGGCGCTCGGCACCTTGGGTGTTTTCGGGCGCTTCGACTTGGCAATCGACGGGGGATAGCTGCGCTTCTGCGGTGGAGCATCCGCGTCTTCGGCGCCCGCCGACGTGGGCGCAATGGGCGTCACCACGAGATTTTCGGCGCCTGCCGGCGAGGGCCCGGAAACGTGCTCGCGACTGGCAGGCACAGGCGGCGCGACGCTCGTCACGGGCGCCCGTGCGCTGCTGAGCATTGCTGGTGCCGGCGTTGTCGCGTAACCCCAGGCAAAGAGGCCGAGTGTGAGAGCCCCAGCGCCCGCAGCCGCAACCATCGCCAGCTTGCGCCGGGCTCCGCTCGGCTTGAAGGCCTCGACCTCGCTGCTCTGGGGCGCGCCGAGCGTTGAGGAAAGCCCCTCGCCAGAGCGAGCGAATTGTTCGTGACCAAAGCCAGGATGTTCGAGTGTCGCCAGCCGGACTGGCAGCCCCACGGTGCCCGACGTGGAGCGCTCGCAGAGCTTCTGTAAGTCCTGGGCCAGCTGCCGAGCGGACGCATAGCGTTCGTTCACGTCACGGCTGCACGCTCGGCCGAACCACGCGTCGAAGCCCTCCGGCACCGCACCAAGCTGCGACGGCACCGGCAGGGGGCGCGCGCAGATCGCGAGCAGCAATCCACCCAGGGTTTCCGCCTCGAAGGGGCGGCGTCCGGTCAGGCATTCACAGGCGATGACGCCGAAGGCCCAGAGATCGGTGCGATGATCGATGGAGCGCATGCCCTCGGCTTGCTCCGGGCTCATGTAGTACGGAGTGCCGAGCACTGCTCCCGTCCGCGTCTGAGCGGAGGTTGAAGCACCAAGCTCATTGGCCGCGGATTTTGCGATGCCAAAGTCGAGCACCTTGGCAATCTCGTCCTCGTCGTTCTGCACGATGAACACGTTGTCGGGCTTCAGATCCCGGTGCACGATGCCGAGCTCGTGGGCGCGCATCATCGCTCGGGCCATGTGCGTGATGATACGCGTGGTCTCCTGCACCGAGAGCCTGCCGAGGCGCCTCAAACGATCGGCGAGCGACTCGCCTTCGAGCACCTCCATGACGATGTAGGGCGAGCCGTCGTCCACCCCGTAGTCGAGGATCTGCACGACGTGCGGGCTACGTAGCGCCGCGGCCGACTGCGCTTCTCGCAGGAAGCGAGCGAGGGCGTTCGGGTCTTTCGCAATCGACGCTTCGATCAGCTTCACCGCCACGGGTGAGTTCAAAAGGAGGTGCTCCGCGTACCAAACCGCACCCATGCCGCCCTCCCCCAACCGACGGAGCAATCTATACTTTCCCGCGATCACGCGCGGCTCGGCGGCTACTGACATACCTCGACTGAACGACGCTATACGGCCGAGGTGCGCGCTGCAAACACAGGCTGTTTTCGTCCAGCATTTGCCGGTTCGTCGCGTCGTGCAGCCACTACGGCGTGGCGTAGCGCGTCGGAGCGCGCGGGGCGGAGTGACGGCGCCCGGCCACAAAAAGAACAACGGCTCGCGAGTGGGAGGGCTCGCGAG
>DASQDA010000502.1:0-3367 GCA_035634435.1 Polyangiaceae bacterium | reverse complement strand
GATCGAGAATTTCGATTTGCTTGTCGGCGACCTGCAGGTCGCGGCTGGCGAGCTCGTAGCGCTCGAGCTGCTGTAGGATCATCGCGCGGTCGAGCAGTAGTAACGAGTTGTCGCCGCCCGTCTTTTCCGGGAGCTGCTTCTCGCTGTCGACCTCCAGCTGCTCGTTGATGTACCCGAGCGCCTTCTGGGGCTGACCGGCGTCGAGGGCGCTGCGGATGTCGCGGGTACGATCGGAATGGCTGGCGCAGCCCGCCAGCGCTGCCGCTAGAAGAAGAATGAGCGCCAGCGGTGCGCAACGTGTCATGGCTCTAGTGTCCTGACTCAACCAAACGCCCCGGAGCTTTCTGGGGGCCCGACTGGGCGACACCCCAGAAACGACCGGGGCTCTGGTGAGGTGTAGTCATGGGCTTTGTCTGTTCTGACGGGTGCTGCACGCTGGATCGAGCACCCTAGTTCGACACGGCACGAGCCAAAAGTTAGATGAGAGCCTTGGTGACGGCCGTCTTGTGCTGAAACAGGACCTCGCCGGTCTGGACGTCGAGGACCTGGATGAACATGAAGTACTGGACGCGTCGCTCATCGTCCTGCCGCTCGTCGGCGCTGTAAACCCTACCGGTTACGATGTAGCGCGCGCCGACCTGCCTGCCCCATTGCGCCACCTGGCTCGGGTCGAAGGCTCCAGCGTACTGGCGCTTGATCTCTTCTACCAGCTTGGGCTGCTGGTCCATGCTGATGACGCGGACATGGCCGGCATTGACCAGCGTCGTTTCGATATCGCTCAGCAGCGCATCGAGCGACCCGTCGATGTGCTCGGAGGTCTCGTTGCGCAACGGGATGACCGACACTGCCGGGCGGTCTTCTTTCTCCCAGCGGCGGGCCACCGCTGACGTTTGCAGCGCCTGCATGTTCTCGTGGAGCATTTTTTGCAGATCGCGCCGGTCCAGGCCGGTGCTCATCGCTTGGTCGTCCAGGCCGGCAACCTCTTCCCCGCGGACCGCTTTCGGCCCGCCGCAGCCCACGACGGCGACGGACGACAACGCCACAAACGCTAGGCAAGGCAATGAACGGATCATGGCTATCGGAAATCCTTTTCTGGGTGGGCGAGCCGACGTGCCAACGTTGGACGTAGCAGCGGCGCTCGAATATTTAATGCCACGGATGTTCTTGCGCCAGGTCAACACTTGCGGACGAGCGCGCAATCGTAGCGGCGAATGAAGCCGTGCTCGCTTCTTCGCGGAGACATCGGCGATTGCGCGCCGCGATCCGGCCTTGCTCGATTAGCTGGGTTCCGCCGTGGCCGGACGGCGCACGGGGATGATTTGCACGCGCCGTTCCTCGCCTTCGCCGTCACTCTTGGTGATGACACCCTCGAACTTGGCAAGGGCCAGGTGAACGACCCGGCGGTCACGCGGATTCATTGGCTCGAAGGTGATGATCTTACCGTCGTCGACCGCCTGTTTGCCGAGCCGCTGCGCCATGCTGGCTAGCGACGCGTCGCGGCGGCTGCGGTAGCCTTCAGCGTCCACCAGGATGTGACGCCGCTCGATTCCAGGGCGATTGATCACGCGGTGCACCAGGAACTGCAGGGCCTGAAGCACCTGACCCTTCTTGCCGATGATGCGGCCGGCGTCGCGACCGTAGATCTCCAGATTGATCTCGTCCTCGGCGTTGCCCTCCTTGGCTCGGCACAGGCGCACGCGGCAATCCATGCCCATTTTCTGGACGACGTCGGAGATGAAGCGGTGCGCGTGCCGGGCACGCTCGTCGAAGGACGCCAGGTCCTCGTCCGGCTCCCTGCGGCGTCCCCGGCGCGCCGTTGACGTACCGTCAGCGACGGCGCCGTCGGGGTCCGCGCCGTCGGCAGCCACGAGCTCCTCGCCCTCGGCATCGTCGCCGTCCTCGTCGCCCTCTTCCCAGTCCTCTTCCGAGAAGTCTTCAGTCTCGTTCATCGTTACGCTTTACCTTCCCCGAGGAGCGGTCCGTCGTCCTTGCCGGAGCTCCCAGAGGTGCTGGAGCGACCCTTCTTGATCGCCGCCTTGCCTTTGACGGAGCTGGCTTTCGCGCCGGAGTCCTCAATCACTTTTACTTTGATGTTGCCTGGTCCCGAGCCACCGCCCGGACGGACGCTGCGCCGGACGTGCCATTCGACTGCTTGCTGCTGGATGATGCCGAGCACACCGTTGGTGAACATGTATACCCCGAGGCCTGCTGGCAGAAACAGCATGAAAACGGTGAACATGGCGGGCATGAAGTAGAGAAGCATCTTCTGCTGCGCCGGATCACCCTGCATCGGCATCAACCTTTGCTGAAAATATGAAGTCGCGCCGATGATGAACGGCAAGATGTAAAAAGGGTCAGCGGCCGAAAGATCCGGAAACCACAGGAAGGGGATGTTGTAGAGCTCCACCGCGGTCTGCAGCGTGGTGTACAGCGCAAACCAGACCGGCATGGACGCCATCTGGGGCAAGCAGCCCTTCAGAGGGTTGACATTGTGTTTGCGCCAAAGCTCCATTTGAGCCAGGCCCTTGGCCTGAGGATCGTCCTTGAACTTGACGTTCAGGGCGTCAATTTCCGGCTTCAGCTCGCGCATCTTGATCATGCCCTTCACGCCGGGCAAGGCGAGCGGGAAGAGCAGCGTCCGCGCCGTGATCGTGAGCACGATGATGGCGATGCCCCAGTTGGGCACGATGCTGTGCACCTTCAGGAGGAAGGCGACCAGCACCTTGGCAATGGCCGAGAAGAAGCCGAGGTCGATGAGCTCAATCAGCCGCTGATTGCCGCCGCCAGCCGCTGCCAGCAGACTGCGCTCTTTCGGGCCTACGTAGGTCAACACCGAGTAGCTGGCCGCTTCACGCGGAGCGAGTTGCTTCTCCGGATAGGCGAGCCGGGCGCGGTACATGGCGCCCGCATTCGGATCGCCGCCCTTGTTGGCGAACTGGCGGTGATTCCAGCGGTCCTCGATCTGCAACTGGCAGGTCGGTGTCGTGCCCTTTAGCGGCACGATGGCGTGCGAGAAGTAGGCGTTCGACACCGCTGCGACGGCGGGCGCACCTGGGGCTTGATACCAGTCACCGGCATTCAGCGGCGTGATCCCGAAGTGTTCCGCGTTCTGGAAATCAGCGGGCTCGAACTCGCCAGGCGTGAGCCGCGTCGTGTCGCCCTCCGTCGGGACGCACTCCACGTGCGTGAGCAGGGGGCTCACGCTGAACATGCCGCCGTGCACTTCGTGCTCGGCGCGCCAGGCGTCGGTGTGCACGCTCAGCGCGTGCCGACGCGGCGCGTCGGCGAGGTTCGTCAGGGTCACGTCGGCAACGAGCTCGTACGGCCGCTCGGTGATGCGCACGACGTGGCGGCCCTCCGTGGTCGC
>DASQDA010000501.1:0-2696 GCA_035634435.1 Polyangiaceae bacterium | reverse complement strand
AGAGCTCCGCTAGCCTCGTCGCAGGCTCTTTGCTGTCGAGCTCGGCGAACAGCCCCGTCAAACGCGGTGCTCGGCTGGCCCAAAGCGCCTGCCTCCGCCCGGGGATGAGCGCTTCGAAGGCGCCAGCCTCGGCCAGCGCCTCGAGCTCGTCGCGGCGCAGCTCCGCACGTCTTCTTACGTCTTCGATGCTGCTGAAACGCCACTCCGCCCGCGCGGCTTCGATACGTAGCCCCGTAGCCTCGCTGATACCCTTGACCGAGCGAAAGCCAAGGCGAATGGCGCGGCTTGCACCAGGGGCGCTGCTGGCAATGCCCGTCCGCTCCCCAGCAGGCTCCAGCCGCGTGTCCCAGCCACTCGCCACGATATCGACGTCGCGCACCTCCACGCCGTGACGGCGCGCGTCAGCCAAGATCGTAGCCGGCGAGTAGAACCCCATTGGCTGTGCATTGAGCAAGGCGCAGGCGAAGTGAGCGGGATAGTGGGCCTTTTGCCAGGCTGACGCGTACACCAACAGCGCGAACGACGCGGCGTGCGACTCGGGAAACCCATAGTCGCCAAAACCTTTGATCTGCTCGAATAGTGCTTCACCGAACGCTCGCGAAATACCTTTGCGCGCGAAGCCCTCCAGCAAGCGGTCCCGGTGTCGCATGAGCTTTCCGTTACGGCGCCAGGCGGCCATATCGCGGCGCAACTGATCGGCTTCGCCCCCCGAGTAGCCCGCTCCGACGATCGCGATCTGCATCACCTGCTCTTGAAAGAGCGGCACGCCCAACGTTCGCTCCACGATCGGCACGAGCTCGGGATGCGGCGCCGCAACCGATTCCTGGGAGTTACGACGCCGCAGATACGGATGCACCATGCCGCCCTGGATCGGGCCAGGCCGCACGATGGCTACTTCAATTACCAGGTCGTAAAAGCAGCGTGGCCGCAGCCGCGGCAGCATGGCCATTTGCGCGCGACTTTCGATCTGAAACACGCCCACGGTGTCGGCGCGGCTCACCATGTCGTAGACGGCTGCGTCCTCGGCTTCGATGCGCGTGACGACGGCTAGCGGATCGAATGCTTCGCCCGGTTTGCCCCCCAGGCCGCCGTCGGCATGGATCAACGCCAGCGCTTTGCGTATGGCGGTGAGCATACCCAGGCCGAGCACGTCGACCTTGAAGAAGCCGAGCGCGTCGAGGTCGTCCTTGTCCCAGGGCACCACGCTGCGACCCGGCATTCGCGCCGGCTCCACTGGCGCCACCTCGGACAGGGGCGTCGCCGACAGCACGAAGCCACCCACGTGGATCGACAGATGACGTGGAAAGCCCTGCAGCTCGCGAGCAAGCGCTATCACCCGGCCTAGGCGCGGGTCACTCTCGTCGAAGCCGACCTCGCCAAGCCGCCCCGCCGATACCGCAGCGTCGTCCCACAGGCCAATGCTGGCGCTCAGCTTGTCCACCTGTTCGAGGGAAAGACCGAAAGCTTTACCCACCTCGCGGAGAGCGCTGCGCCCGCGGTAACAGATCACCTCGGAAACCATGGCGGCACGATCGCGACCATACCGCGCGTAGATCTCTTGAATCACCTCTTCACGACGCTCGTGCTCGAAGTCGATGTCGATGTCCGGCGGTTCGCGACGTTCGACGCTCAGGAAGCGCTCGAACAAAAGATTGGACCGAGCCGGATCCACGGCCGTGATCCCCAGCGCGAAACACACGGCGCTGTTGGCGGCGCTTCCTCGGCCCTGGCATAGGATGCTGCGAGCACGAGCGATCTGCACGATCTCCCAGGTACAGATGAAATAAGGCGCAACCTCGAGCTCGGCGATCAGCACGAGCTCCTTTTCGACCTGTGCACGCACGCTCGCAGGCACCCCGTAGGGGTAACGGTCGGCGAGACCTACCAAGGTCAAGCGCCGTAGCTTTTCGTCGGCGCTTTCTCCGTCCAAGGCGCACGGAAAACGATAATGCAGCTCGGCGAGCGAAAACTTCAATGATTCGGCGATTTCCACGCTGCGCTCGACGAAGCTCGGTTCGTCGCGAAACAGCCGCAACATCTCGCTCGCTGAACGCAGATGCGCCTCGGCGTTGGCGGCTAGGCCCGTTCCTGCTCGATCCAACGTGGTGCCCGTACGGATGCAGTGCATCACGTCGCAGAGCGGCTTACGGCCGCGGTCGTGATACTGCGGCCTGGCGCTCGCCACGATAGGAATACCGTACGTCTGCGACCAGAGCTCCAGCAGCTGGCGCCGTGGTGCGTCGAAGCCGTCGAGATGCCGGTGCAAGCCGAGCGCTGCTCGCCTGCCGAAGACACGCTGAACCGTTTCCAGCAATGCAGGGGGGGCCGTCGTGGCATCCCCCGCACGCTGCGGCGCTGGAATGATTGCAAAGAGTCCATCGGCGTGGCTCGCGAGCCACTCGAGCTCCAGCCGAGCTTGCCCCTTGGGCAGGTCAGCGTGCGCGAGCGTGAGCAGCCGACACAGATTGCTGTAGCCACGATGGTTCTCGACCAACAGCGCCAACGTCGGGCCATCGGCAGCTGGCATGGTGCTCTTGGAAATGCGATTCGGCGGGCGCCGGCCGATACCGACCGAAACCTCCGCCCCCACGATGACCGGCTGCCCGCAGTCGCGTGCCGCAAGAAACGCCCGCGCGGAACCATAGAGCCCTTCCCGATCACAAATGCCCAGCGCCGCGAGGCCGAGCTCTTGCGCT
>DASQDA010000500.1:0-4870 GCA_035634435.1 Polyangiaceae bacterium | reverse complement strand
GCGACGACGGCAACGTGGTGGCTGGGGACGGCTGCAACGCGACCTGTTCAGCGATCTCGCCCGACTACTTCTGTCGCACGGCGGGACAACTCTGCCAGCGCTGCGGCGACGGAGTGCGCGGCACCGGTGAGGCTTGCGACGATGGTAACCGCCTCAACGGGGATGGCTGCAATGCGAGCTGTACCGTGGTCGAGCCCGGCTTCACCTGCGGCACGCCTGGTAACCCCTGCATCTCCTGCGGCAATGGCGTGGTGGAGACCGGCGAGCTGTGTGACGACGGCAACCGCACCAGCAACGACGGCTGTCGCGCGGACTGCCGGCTGATCCAGGCGGGCTTCAACTGCGCGGTGGCCGGACTGCCCTGCATTCAATGTGGCAACGGTGTCCGCGAGGCCTCCGAGGTATGCGACGATGGGACCCTCGCAGTCGGCGATGGCTGCACCGCCAGCTGTCAGCTCGAGCTCGGGTTCAACTGCCCCGTGCCTGGCGTGGCCTGCGAAGAGTGTGGCGATGGCGTGAGTGACGCGTTCGAAGCTTGCGACGACGGCAATCGCATCGCAGGCGACGGCTGTGATGCCGCCTGTGGCGTCGAGTCCGGCTGGGACTGCCGGGTGGACGACGAACCCTGCGTGGCCGCCGAGTGCGGCGACGGCGTGCGCGCCGGCGCCGAGGGTTGTGACGACGGCAACAAGCTGAGCGGCGATGGTTGCAGCTTCCGCTGCACCGTGGAGCCAGGCAGCGTCTGCGTCACGCCCGGCACCCCCTGTCGTTCGTCGGTGTGTGGCGACAGCACGATCGAAGGGAGCGAGCAATGTGACGACGGGAACCCCGCTGCGGGCGACGGCTGTAGCGCGGCCTGTCAGCGCGAGAACGGCTATGCCTGCCCGACCCCAGGCAGCGCGTGCGTCAGCAGCACGTGTGGTGATGGCCTGCTCGCCGCTGGCGAGCAGTGTGACGACGGCAACGCCGCAGCCGGCGACGGCTGCGTGGCCTGCCTACGCAACAGCGGCTACGCGTGTCCGGTGCCAGGACAGCCGTGTCGAACGACGCTGTGCGGTGATGGCGTGGTCGAGGGCAGCGAGACCTGTGACGACGGGGGCACCAGCGCCGGCAACGGTTGCAGCGCTAGCTGTCGCGTCGAGCCGCTCTATCGCTGCGACGGCGCACCGAGCGTGTGTCGAAAGGTGACTGAATACGTGCGTATCCGCTCGTATGTGTCGCCGGTGAATCAAGCGCAGGCCGTGTATTATGATCCGAATACGCGCTCGTTCACGCTGCACAACTTCAGTCCCGGCTCTACTGGCGACGGCACCGAGATGTGCGTGGACGGCACCGTGCTACCGACGCTCCGGCCCCGTCACGGCATCACCGACGGCCTCGATGGCGCTTGCTACGACCCGTTCGCTGACCGCTTTCTGTTCGTTCAGCAGAACCGGACCCTCACGGCTGTGACGCGGGACGGCACGACGCGCACGGTGCGCCTGGCAAATGGCGAAACCGGCGGCAACGCCACCTGGTACCCCGGCGGCATTCAAGTCGGGGATGACGGCCGGATTTACGTGGCCGATCACTGCGGTGGAGGCGCTCCGGGCGGCGCTTGCTCCGGGCTGCGGGGCGCCGGTGCGGGCCAGAAGTTCCGCGTCTTTTCCCGCGCCAGCCTGGACGCAGCGCTTGCGCCGGGAGGCACCGCGACGGTGACTCCCGTGAGCTCGTTTGCAGCGCCAACGGCCGACGAGTGGCTGGACAACACCTTTGCCGTACCCGGCGAAGGTCTCATTGGCGTCTACAACCTGCCGCCGGGCGCCACGCAGCGCCAGTTCTCGTTCTACAATCTGGACGGCAGTCTGGAAGGCCGCTCCACCATCCCGGGGTTGCTGTTCCTGAATGGGCAGCAGTTTGCGCAACGTGCGGATGGCGGCACCGATGCGCCGGATGGCGGCTACTTCCTGGTCTGCAGCGAGTATCGCTGCAACGGCGGAAGCGGCGGCAACGATCACACGTGTAGTGCGTCGAACCCTGCGAACGGCACCTGTCAGCTCTTCGCTCGCACCTGCTCCAGCGATGCGGAGTGCGCCGCGCGCATTCCCGGGACGGCCTGCAACTTCAGCGACACGACGGCGGCGGCTCCTTACTGCTACGCACCTGCCCTGGCACGGGACGACAAGTACAACCTGGCGATCAACGCTGCGACAACCAGCCTGGACGTGAGTGTCAACGACGTTGCAAGCGAGGCGGTGTGCACGGGTGATCCCATCGTGATCGATGCCGTCACGGCGGGCGACCAAGGGGGCAGCATTGCGATCGGCAGCGACGGTATCAGCGTCGACTACCGCCCACGCGCGGGCTTCTGCGGCGGCGTCGAGAGCTTCGACTATGCGATTGACCTCGCGGGCGTGACCGATACCGCCACGGTCCGCGTGTTCGTGGCGTGTGTGTGCGGCAACGGCAACGTCGAACCTGGCGAGCAGTGTGATGACGGTAACGCGCTGAGTGGTGATGGTTGCAGCAACCTGTGCACGGTCGAGGCTTCCTGCGGCGACTCACGCATCGGGGCGGGTGAGGCCTGCGACGACGGCAACCTCAGCGCGGGCGATGGCTGCAGCCCCAATTGCACCCTGGAGACCGTGTGTGGCGATGGTGTCTTGCGCGGCGTGGAGCAGTGCGACGACGGCAACACCATGGCGGGCGATGGCTGCCGCGCCAACTGCACGCCGGAGAACGTCTGTGGCGACGCCGTGGTGGACAGCCTCGAGCAATGCGACGACGGCAACACCTTGTCCGGCGACGGCTGCAGCATCAGCTGCAAAGTAGAGAGCAAGTGCGGCAACGCTGCCGTTGACGCCGGCGAGCAGTGCGACGACGGCAATAACGCGAGCGGGGACGGTTGCAGCTCGAGCTGTCGCACCGAGGCCGTCTGCGGCGACGGCAGCGTGAGCGCGCCGGAACGTTGCGACGACGGAAATCGCGTGGCCGGCGACGGCTGTGGCCCCAGCTGTCAGCTCGAGCCGGTGTGCGGCGACCGGCTACTAGCCGGCGCCGAGCAGTGCGACGACGGTAACACTCAGAGCGGCGACGGCTGTCGCGCCAACTGCACCCTGGAAGTCTGTGGCGACAACCTGCTGGACGCTTCCGAGGCCTGTGATGACGGCAACACCGTTTCGGGCGATGGCTGCAGCCGTCGCTGTACGGTCGAGGCGCGCTGCGGCAATGGCACGCGGGAGGGCAGTGAGGTCTGCGACGATGGCAACAACGCCAGCGGCGACGGTTGCAGCTCCACCTGCCGTGCGGAAGCGGTGTGCGGCGATGGCACCAGATCGGGCACGGAAACCTGTGACGACGGCAACCGCAGCAATGGGGATGGTTGTAGCTCCGTCTGCCGGCTCGAACCGGTTTGTGGTGACGGTGCGCTCGGCGGCGCGGAGGTCTGCGACGACGGCAACACGGCGTCCGGCGACGGGTGCCGCGCCGACTGCACGCAAGAGATCTGCGGCGACGGCCGCCGCGACGCAGCCGAACAGTGCGACGACGGCAACACGGCCTCCGGGGACGGTTGCAGCAAGTCGTGCGTCACCGAGTATTTCTGCGGAAACGGCAGCGTGGAGGGCGTGGAGGCGTGCGACGATGGCAACAACCGCAGCGGCGACGGTTGCAGCTCGACCTGTAAAGTCGAAGACGTCTGCGGCGACGGCGTGGTGGCAGGCAACGAGCAATGTGACGACGGCAACAACGCGCCGGGCGACGGCTGCAATTCCGTGTGTCGTCACGAGCAGTACTGCGGCGACGGGGCCCAGGACAGCGGCGAAGAATGCGACGATGGTAACGCTCGCTCCGGCGACGGTTGCAGCTCGAACTGCACTTCGGAGGCGCCGCGCTGATTGGCGGGTGACCCGGCGCTGGCGTCGCGTCAGTTATGCGGTCGCATCTGCCTCCGCTAACCAGTGGCCCCGCAAGAGCCAGGCGAGAGGGCGGCCGCTGCGACCGCCTCATTGCCTCTGTGTAGCCTTGGATGTGGCGTTTTGGGCGCCCCATCCGCTGTCGCATGGACATGCGACGCGGCAGCGCGCCCGCCGCCGTTCAGCTGGCTTTCAGCTCAGCGAAAACCGAAATACGAGAGGATGAAGAGCACGATCACGACCAGGCCGACCAGATAGATAATTCTATTCATGCTTCGGAAAGAGCAAGAACCGAACCAGGTGCCGGAGCACCTTCCCGCAGAGTTGTGGTCGCCGGTACGATCGCGCCAGGGGATCGTCGGCCGGTGTCGTCGAAGGCACGTGAGCGCACCGCGACGTGCACCCGGATCAGGGTAGGCGCGTCAGAACGAGGCGAGCGAGGCGCTCCACAGCGGCGGGCCAGGGCACATCCGCATCTCCCGCGCGCGAGCTGACGTAAAAGAAATTGCTTCCTTTGCGCACCCAGAGCTCGCCGCATAAGGCGGCCTCGTCGCCCAGGTTGTCGACCTTGACGCGATTGGCTCGGCAAACGTCCTCGAGCTTCGTGGTGAAGGCTTGGCGACCCCGCCCGTTGCCGCGAAACAGGGCTACTCTGAGCTTCGGCGTCCCGGGCGCGTCCGCGGCGCTAAACCAGCCACAGGTCGGTGCGCCGTACTCACCGGCACGTGGCAACATCTTCGCGCTCACGCTCTTCTTGAGCTCGGTGGTCACCTCGTCGGTAGTCAGCAGCGCGCAGACATCCTCTGTCTCGTGCTTCGCTTGCGCTGGGCCATCCAGCAGCGGGCGCTCGCCGTATTGCCGTGCCGCGGGAGCCGGTATCGGCTCGCTCGCTGCTGAAGGTGCCCTCTGACCTGCCTCGTCGCGGGAGCACGCCCAGCACAGCCCCGAGGCGAAGAGCAGTCCCAGGACAACGGCGG
>DASQDA010000499.1:0-4028 GCA_035634435.1 Polyangiaceae bacterium | reverse complement strand
CACCTCCAGCACGAGCAAGCCGAGCTCTCCGGTCGCTTGCGAGTGCGTGTCATAGGCGAATACCGTCGCGTCGAGCAGCGGTAAGAAGCGCTCCGCCGCCCCCAGGCTGCGGGTACTGACTGGCGGCGCGCTGGCAGCCGGTGGCGGTGAACGGTCGCAAGCCGCAGCCAACAAGAGCCACCCGAAGACGGCCGCTCGCGTTCGTTCAGTGGTGCGCATAGTAGACATAGGCAACCACTGCGACGAACAAGGCCATCGACGCGAACAGGAGGAACTTGAGAAGCGGGTCGGGCTCGATGCGGCGTAGCAGCTCGCGAGCAGCCGCTTGCACCTCGGCGCGTTCGCTGCGGGCAATCAGGCCCGGCGCCAGCTCGCGCACCTTTTTGTAGTTGCCACGCTCGAACGCTTCGATCAGCTCCTCGAGTGCAGCGTCCACGGGAAAGCGTAGAAGGAAGGGGGGGCGCTCGCGGCCCTGCTCGTCCAGCTCGGAGCGCTCTCCCACAGCGGCGGTCAGCGGGGCGGCCTTGCGCTTCTTCTTGCGCTTCTTCGGCGGGGGCTCACCCGTGACGGAGGCCTCAGGCGCGAGTTCGGCGGGGTCGGCCTTCACCTCGGGGGGCGGCGCCTCGGGGCTGAAGAGCGGATTTTTCGGATCACTCATGATTGGCGCTGCAAGGGCGAAGGCGAGGCTCAAAACTGGAAGTAGACGAACGGCACTGCGTCGGCGCTCGCGACCGTCCTGAGCAACACGAGCACCCCAAATAGCAGAGCTGCCTGCGCCGCGGCAGGCAAACGGCAAAAGCTCAGCTTTGCCCATCCGAACCAGGCCTCGGGCACGAAGTGCGTCGCGAGGCCCAGCGCGAGAACGAACAGCACGCGGCCATCGAGGTTCGGGTGGTGTGTGCTTCCGCTAGCGAGCCGACGAAACACCAGCTCGGCCTTGGCGAAGGTCTCCGCACGAAAGAAGATCCAGGTCGCACAGACGAAATGAAACGTGAGCACGACGCCCACCAGCTGCCGAAAGCGGCCCGGCGCGGCGTGTGCTGGCATGGGCTGACGCCTCTCGCGAACGAGGCGCGTGATGGCCAACGCCGCCCCGTGCAAACCACCCCACACCACGAATGTCCAGCTGGCGCCGTGCCAGAGCCCGCCCAGCAGCATGGTGGTGAACAGGTTGAACACGGTGCGCGCGCGCCCCCGGCGGTTGCCCCCCAGCGGAATGTAGAGATAATCGCGCAACCAGGTCGACAAGGAGATGTGCCAGCGGCGCCAGAAGTCGACGATATCCCGCGCTTTGTAGGGCGCATCGAAGTTTTTCGGGAAGCGCACCCCGAGCAGCAGGGCCGAGCCGATCGCGATGTCGGTGTAGCCGGAAAAGTCGCAGTAGATCTGCACTGCATAGCCAACGACGGCCGCGTAGCACTCGAGCGCGGAGTACCCGAGCGGCGCGTGGAACACGCGGTCTACGAGGTTGAGCGCGAGGTAATCGCCGATGGCCAGCTTCTTGAGCAAGCCGAGCGCGATCAGGAACAGACCCTCGGCTCCGATCTCGCCGCTGAAGCGGGGAGCGTTGGCAAGCTGGGGTAAGAGGTCGCGCGGACGCACGATCGGGCCCGCCACCAGATGCGGAAAGAAGGCGACGAACGTCAGGTACTCGAGGTAGCTCGGGTGTGGCTCGAGCTGGCGACGGTAGACGTCGATGACATAGCTCATCGACTCGAAGGTGAAGAAGCTGATGCCGACGGGCAGCGCCACGCGCAGCACCAGCTCCGGGGGCGTGTAGCCGAGAGCTGCGAGCACGCTGCGAGCCGACTCGATACCAAAGTCGAAGTACTTGAAGAACCCAAGCACGCCCAGGTTGAGAACGACGGTGGCGATCAACCACAGCTTGCGCCGGCGATCATCGGGAGCGCGAGCGATGGCACGCGCTAGGTAGAAGTCCGCGGTCGACGAGCCCCAAATCAGCGGCAGAAAGCGGTAGTCCCAGTGCGCATAGAACACGTAGCTCGCAAGCAGCAGGAACACGATGCGCAGGCGCCGTGCTCGCGCCAGGAGCCACGACACGACGAACACGACCCCAAGGAAGTGAGCGTAAGCGAGCGTATTGAACAACACGAACGGAGGGCTTCCTCGGGAGCGCCACGGGCGCGGGCGGGCGTTCTAGCCTTGCTCGGCAGCGGTCGCACGTCTCCTCTTCTCCACGCCACACGCGCGGCCGACGCGGCTCGACCGCCGCGCAATCCGGCTGTGGGTCCGCGGCTCGAGGTGCGCCTTCAGCTCAGGCTGACGCCCTCCCTTCGTCGCCAAGGCGCTATGCTGCTGGCGTGCGTGCGAAAAAGCGCTCGAGCCATTCACGTCGCGGGCGCCCGTGGTGACTCCCGCGCGCTTGGCTTTCCTCGGCTCGGCTCCCGCCTGCGCGTCGCTGTCGCTCTGGGGGATAGCCCAGGGCACACCCGGCTGGGCGCTGGTGGCCGCGGTGAGCTACGGCGCGCTGGGGACGGCGGGAGTGTTCCTGCCCGGCCTGCAGATGCACGGCCAAATCTGGTGTCGCGGGCCGCGTGGCCGCGGTGAGCTAGCGCTGACCTTCGACGACGGCCCGCATCCTCTCACGACGCGACAGGTGCTGTCGGCGCTGGCAGCCACGCGCCACCGGGCCACCTTTTTCGTGCTCGGTGACAAGGCTCGACGCCACCCGGAAGTGCTGCGGGAGATCCGGCAAGCGGGCCACGGCCTCGCGCTCCACGGCGACACGCATGATCGATTGCACGCCTTCCGCTCGGCGGCGCGTGTGTGTCGCGAGCTCCAGCGTGCGCAGGATGCGGTCCAGGCAGCGGCGGGGGTGCGGCCGTTGCTTTTCCGTCCGCCAATCGGCCACACATCGCCGCAGACGCTGCGCGGAGCACGTCAGGCCGGGGTCACGGTGGTGGGGTGGTCGGGGCGCGGCTACGACGGCCTGCGAGGGCGCTCGCCCCAACGCGTCCTGACGACGATCCGGGCCTCGCTGCAGGAAGGCGCCATCCTCTTGCTCCACGACGCTGCTGAAAGGGACAATTTCGTCCCGTCCTCGCTGCCAGTGTTACCGGAAATTTTCGCGGAGATGGATCGACTGAAGCTCACGAGCGTGCCCCTCGAGGCGTGGGTTGCCGCTGATGCTTCGACGGCCCGCGTGGCACACCTTTGATGATACGTTTGCCGCCTGGGGCGGAGTGGCACCTCTCACTGCGCACCATCCCCTAGAGTGACACTGATGTTGGGAGCGTAGCGCGGAGTGAGAGTCGTTGCAGACTCAATCTGAGAAGTGCGCCGCATTTGCTAGAAGCGACTGGCGTGCTTGCAGATTGTGCTAGAGACTCTCGGCCCATGACAGACTCGGCATCTCGCCTCGCTTCCCCTTCTTCTTCGTCCCTCCAAGCCTCGAGCAGCGCTGCCGCGCTGGTCACCCGCTCGCCCGACTTCGGTCGCAGGCTGCTGCCGGTGGCCTACGCGTTGAGCTTGGTGCTCGCGGGCTGTTCCGGCGACGAGATCGACAACCCCGCGGTCGGCGGAGCGGGCGGCGCGCCAGCGGCAAGCGGCGGTATGGCCAACGGCGGCTCGACCACCAACCCGAGTAGCGGTGGGTCTACGACTACCACCGGAGGTACCACGGGAGTGGGTGGCACTCCGAGCGCCACCGGAGGTACCGCGGGAACGGGCGGCGCGAGCGGTGGCTCGGGTGGCGCAGTCGCGCCCATTGCGCCTGCGCCGGCCTGCGTAACGCAGATAGTGACCGCCAAGTGCACGACTGCGCCCTGTCACGCTCCGGGCGGCTTTTTCGGAGGCGCCGATCTCACCGGTGACTTCCTGATGAAGAACAAGGACAAGAAGCCAACCTACGTCGGGGTCTTGCCCGCGGAGATGGGCAAGTGCAAGGCCGACGCATTCGTGATCGACAGTGCGCGGCCTTCGCAAAGTGTGCTTCTCAAGAAGGTGCTTGGGACGCACGACTGCGGGGTGCACATGCCAATGGATAAGCTGCTCCCGGAAGAGGAGCG
>DASQDA010000498.1:0-2847 GCA_035634435.1 Polyangiaceae bacterium | reverse complement strand
GCAGAACCTACGCACGCGGCAGCCAGAGTCAAGGGACGGGCCGTCGACTTTTCATTTCTTTGATGTTTCAGCCGCGCGGCCCAGACGAGTTGCCTCCTTGATTGGCAGCCGCGTGACGAGATCGCTAAAGAAACGTGGCGTCGCGGTGCGGCTGGGGAGCCGAGGGGCTCCCGGTGGCGTAAGCTGTAGGCCGTAGTGACGCTCCCCGCGTTCGCGCGTTCGTACTTCGACGACGCGCCCGGCCATCAAGCCGTCGGCGCAGTGGGGCTGACTCTCCCCTTGGACGCGGTTGGGCGTGAGCCGCCGCTTGGCCGGAGGTTTGCATCATCATGGCCGTGAACCAGAAAGACCCCTCCTTCAATTTGGCCGTCGACCTGCACGGCTTCTTTCGCGAGGCGCTGTCGGTTGCTCTGAGTGAGCGCCGCGTGGAAGCCAGCGAGCCTACGGCGCAGTACCTGGTGGCACTGCTCGCAGACTTCGCCAAGCCCGACGAGCTGACGTGCGAGACGCTCGACCGCCCTCTCGCTTTCTTGCTGGAGGACGCGCTGGCCACGACGGGCCAGGAGCGCTTCGACCGTCTGCGGGTGCTGGGCGACAGCGTGCTCTACACCAGTGGTTTTTTCCTCGACCACCTGCAGAACCGCGGCGTCCAGCTCGACTACGTGAGCACGCTCGGCGCCCGCGCTTATGGTTGTGCTGCAACCATGCTGCGCCACGCGGGACAGGCAGCCGGCGACGAGACGCAGCAGGCGCCCGCGCTGTTCGACGAGCTGGCGGGGAAGTTCACGCGCTTTGCCGAAGTGTTGGGCACCGTCGCCGACGGACTGTTCGCGAACGCAGCTCCCCATACCGGCTCGGGTATGTTGCGCCTTTACGAGCGCTGGCTCAGGACCGGGTCCACACAACTGGCGTCCACGCTTGCGGTGCACGGTTTGGTGCCCACTCGTGGCAAGGGAGGCGTGCACTGACGTCCCCCGCGCGAGGACAGCTGCTGCGCCTGGTGCAGCGCCGACTGCAGCAGTTTTATGCGCTCGAGGGCGTCCCCGACGTGCTCGACTTCGTGCAGGAGGTGGACGACGCCGCCCGCGAGACCCTGCTGGTACGGGAGTCCGAAGACGGTATCGAGCTCGCCTTGTTGTTGCCACGACGATTGCTCGAGCCCGGCGCTCCCCAGGGCGACACCGACGGACTGCTGCAGGCCTTCGAGGGCGTCAGTCACTTCGTGTACCTGGCCGAGCGGGTGCGGACTGGCCTCCCGACGACGCGGCTCGAGCTGGAGCTGCAGGCCGAGGTCGACAAGTTCGTGCTGCTGGCCGTGGAGGGCGAGGGCCTGCCGGAGCCCGCGCGGAGCGCGCTGTGTCAGCGTCTGTTCGAGCACGTGCGTTTCCTGCACGACGCCACCAGCGAGGACGGCCAGCGCTACCGCCTCGCCAACGCTCTGGCTGCGCGCTACGTGCGGCGGCTCGATGCCAGCGGCGAGCCCGCCACGTTGCGCCGACAGCTGGGGCGTTTTTACCGCGCCGGGCAGACCGAGAAGATCCGCATGGCCCAGGCCGCGTGAGACCGTTGTACGCGCGCTAGAGATCGATGCGCGTGCGCTGAATGATCTCGCGAGCGGAGAAGGGACCAGGGCCCTCGAGCCCGTCCAGAAGCTTGTTCGCCGGCGTCTTTGCTTCCGCCGCCAGCGCCATGAGGGGCTCCAGATAGACCCGCTCGCTGTGCCCGCGTGCATCCAGGCGTGAGCGACGCTCCAGGCCGCGGGCGCTCACTTCGAGCAAACGCTCGGCAAGCTCCCGCGCCGGGGTGCCGGCAATGGAAGCCTCGAGGCCATTCTGCACGAGGTCCGGGCGGGCGGCCTCCACGCTGCTGTAAGTCAGCTCTGCCAGCATGTGCTCGGCCTCCGCCAGCGCGGTGGCGTCGTAGAGGAGGCCCGTGAAGAGCGCAGGGATACTCGGGGCCAGGCGCAGCGGCAGTGAATCACAACCGCGGACCTCGAGGGTGTTCTTGAGCCGCACCTCGGGGAACAGCGTGTTCAGGTGCAGCTTCCAGTCGGCAAGCGTCGCCTGATGTCCCTCGAAGCCGTGCGCCAGGAAGTCGCGAAAGCTCTGGCCTGTGTTGGCGATGATCTTGCCTGCTCGCCGGAAGAGAAACATGCCCGCGTCCAGGGCCCACTCTGCGTAGTCGGCGTACCTGGGGTTGCGACTCTCCAGCACCCGAGCGATGAGCCCTGAGCGCGATCGGTCCATGTTCAACCAGACGTGCCCTCGCTCGCTGAGCCGAGGCCCGCGAGCTCGCTCCACGAACGGTGAATTGGCCGTCATGGCATGCACCAAGGGGGACAGCAGCAGGCTTACCCGCAGCTTACGCAGCGCATCTTCCTCGCTCGCGTAGTCGAAGTTCACCTGGATGGTGGCGGTTCGCTGCATCATGTCGTGAGCGGAAGCGCCCAGCGGCGGCAGATACTCACGCATCACCGCGTAACGTTGCTTGGGAACCCAGGGCAGCTCGGAGCGCGCGGAGAGCGGGTGAAACCCAACGCCGAGCCACACCAAGCCGAGCTCGCTAGAAATGGGGTCGAGCTCGAGCAGGTGCTCCTGGAGCTCCGCTGCCGTGGCGTGGACGTCCGCGAGCGGGGCCCCGCTGAGCTCGAGCTGCGCACCAGGTTCCAGGGTGATCGATGCCTTGCCTCTATACAGCGCGATGAGGGGCCCGCCGTCGTACTCCGCTTCGGCGCGCCAACCGGCGGCGACAAGGGCTTCGAAGACGCGGGTAACCCCCCTGTCGCCTTCGTACTGCAAGGGAGCAAACGTCTCCGAGTGGACGCCAAACTTCTCCTCTTCGGTCCCG
>DASQDA010000497.1:0-5250 GCA_035634435.1 Polyangiaceae bacterium | reverse complement strand
CTCTGCTCGCCGCACTGCTCGGCGAACGCGACGTTCGGCTGGCGGGACGCACGGACTTCGGCAACACGCGCTCACCCGCGGACACCGTCAGCGGCCCTTCGGACGTGCTCGCGCTGGCAGACGCCTTCGAGCTCGCGCGCTCGCTGCGCTTCGATCCGCGCCGGCTGCGCGCGCATGAGCTCGACGTTCGCGCCGTAGAGACGGTCGCGCGTGTTGAGAAGCAGCTCTCCCGGGTGGTACGCAATCGCGCGCCTGAGCCTCAGTACCCGGAAGACGAGGAGCAAGCGCTGCTGCTTGCCATCCTGAGCGGCTTCGTCGATCGCCTGGCGCGTCGCCGAAAGATGGGCGGCACTGAGCTCATCCTGGCCGGCGGCAACACCGCGCAGCTTCACCCGAGCAGCGTGGTGCGCGAAGGCGAGCTCATGGTGGCCGTGGCGGTCGACGAGCGGCCAATGGGCAGCTCGGGCAGCGGCGCGACGGTTCGCATCGCCAGCAGCGTCAAGAGCGACTGGCTGCTGGACTTCTATCCCGAACAGCTGCGCATGACGGAGGAGCTGACCTGGAACGCCGATCGTGAGCGGGTGGAGCTTTGCAGCCGGATGAGCTTTGGGTCCGTCGTGCTCGACGAGAGTCGCAGCGCCGCGCCCCCGAGCCACGCGGCGAGCGAGGTGCTGTGTCGCGCGGTGGCCGGCGCCGGCGCGCAGGAGTTCTTGCAGAACGACGCGCTCACCAGCTTGATCGAGCGCTGTGCCTTGCTCGCCACCCATTTTCCGGCGGCGTTTTCAGGCTACCAAGCCGGGGAATCGCGCGCGATGGTGTTAGCGCTGTGCTACGGCAAAACGAGCTTTGCCGAGCTACGCGGAACCGACCTGGCGCAGGCGATGCTCGCCGGGCTCGACAGCGAACAGCGACGTTTGCTCGATCGTGAAGCCCCGGCACAGCTGCGGCTTCCGAATGGGCGCTCCATTCCCATTCATTACGAGCAGGGCAAGCCCCCGTGGATCGAGTCGCGTCTGCAAGACTTTTTCGGAATGACGAAGGGCCCGCGGGTGTGTGCGGGTCGCCTGCCCATCACGCTGCACCTGCTCGCGCCCAATGCCCGCGCGGTGCAGGTCACGACGGATCTCGAGGGCTTCTGGGAGCGGCATTACCCGAGCATCCGGCGTGAGCTGATGCGGCGGTATCCGCGCCATGCCTGGCCTGAAGACGGTCGGCATGCGACGCCGCCACCGCCGCGCAAGCCTCGTTGAAAGGTCCAGAAGCGCAGCGCGGTCAGAGTCGTTGCTTGAGGCGCGCGATCAGCTGCAACGCTTCGAGACCGGTCAAGCGATCGATGTCGAGCGCGCGCAAGGTCTCGGCAATGTCGTGCTCGGCCGCCGGCGGCGGCTTCCGCGCAGCGAACAGATCTAGCTGATTGTCCGCGCGCTGTCGGCTCTTGCCGCGGGTGCCGAGCTCCGCTTGACCGCCCCCCTCCAGCGACTGCAAGAGCACGCGCGCCCTGGCCAACACGGACTCGGGCAGCCCCGCGAGCTTGGCCACCGCCACGCCATAACTGCGGCTTGCAGGACCACTCACGATGCGGTGCAGGAACACGACCTCGCCGTCCAGCTCGCGCGCGCTGACACTGACGTTGGTTGCGTGCTCACTGGCGTCGGCGAAAGCGACGAGCTCGTGATAGTGCGTGGCAAACAGCGCGCGACAACCGATCACCTCGTCCAGGTACTCGGCGACCGCCCAGGCGATCGACAGCCCGTCGAAGGTGCTGGTGCCGCGCCCGATCTCGTCGAGGATGACCAGCGAGCGCCGGGTGGCCGCTCGCAAGATCTGCGCTGTCTCGCGCATCTCGACCATGAAGGTGCTCTCGCCGCGCGAGAGGTTGTCGCTCGCGCCCACCCGCGACAGCACGCGGTCGACGATGCCCACGTGTGCAGCGCGGGCGGGCACGTAGCTGCCCATCTGCGCCAGCAACGTGATGAGCGCCACCTGACGCAGGAAGGTGCTCTTGCCCGCCATATTGGGCCCGGTGATGAGCCAGAGGCGCTCCTTTGGCGTGCAAAGCTCCACGTCGTTGGGCACGAAGCGCCCCTGGGCGGCCAGGCGCTCTACCACCGGATGGCGGCCCTCGCGGATGCTGAGCACCTCGGACGGATCCACCACCGGCCGCGTGTAGTCATTGCGGTGCGCCACCTCCGCCAGGCCTTGCGCCACGTCCCAGCGCGCGATGCGCGTGGCCAGCGCGCGAATGCGATCCGCCATGCTCGCCGCCAAGGTCACCAGCTCCTTGAACAGGTCGAGCTCGCGCTGCCGGTGTCGATCTTCCGCGTGGGTGATGCGGTCGGAGAGGTCGTCGAGCTCGGGAGTGCTGTAGCGCTCGCCGCTCGACACTGTTTGCTTGCGGCGGAACTGCGCGGGGACCTTGCCCGCCTGAGTGCGGCTCACCTCGATGTACCAGCCGAAGACACGCGTGAACCGCACCTTCAGGCTGGACACGCCGGTCTCCTGTCGCAAGCGTCCCTCGAGCTCCACCATGTGCTCGGCGCCGTCGCGTTTGAGCAGCGAAAGCTCGTCCAGCTCGCGGTCGAAACCGGCACAGAAGATCTCGCCCTCCTTGGCCAGCGGCGGCGGACGCTCTACCAGCGCCGCTGCCCGCGCCTCCGTCAGCTCCGAAACGACATCCAGCGGCGTGGCGCCCAGACCCAGGACCTCGCGCGACTCGGAAGCGGGCAGCCCCTCGAGCAGCGCGACCGCCGCAGCCGCAGCCGTCAGCCCATCGCGCAACGCCCCGAGGTCGCGCGGTGTTGCTTGCCCGAGCACGGTGCGTACCGAGAGCCGCTCGAGATCCCCCACCTTCCCGAGCGCCACGCGCAGCTCCGCGCGCAGGCGAGCGTGCACCACGAAGAGCTCGACCGCGTCGAGGCGCCTGCGGATCTTCTCCACGTCGATCAGCGGCGCGAGCACCCGCCGCCGCAGCACGCGGGCGCCGCCGGGAGTGAGCGTGGCATCGATGCTGAACAGCAAGGTCGATGCACGCCCCGCGGGCGAGTCGACCAGCTCGAGATGCTGCTGCGCGGTCGGGTCGATGACCATGGTCTGGGCAGGATCCCAGCGCGCGATGCGTCTCACCGGCAAGGAGAGCCCTGGGTTGCACGCGCGGGCGAAGCGCAGCACCCGAGCCACGGCCTCCTGCGCGCGTGCTCCGCTGCGACGTGCATCGACAGCGAGCTCACCCAGCAACGCGTCCAGCTCGTGAGCTTCGAGAGGCGGGTCGTCTCTAACGGGTACCGCCGCCGCAGCGCGCACCGCCTCGAGGACGCTGGCCCGGAACTCGGGAGCTAACTCGGGTGCCATCCCCACCAGAACCTCGCGTGGCATCGCGCGCGTCAAGCCGCCCACCAGCGCTGCCGTGTCGTCCAGCTCGGCGGCGCTGAGCTCGCCCGTAGACAGGTCGAACAAGGCCAAGCCAACCCCGTCGCGGCTGACCGAAGCCGCAGCCAGATAATGGTTGGTGTGAGCGTCGAGCTGCTCGCCGTCCGTGACGAGCCCCGGCGTTATCACGCGTACGACCTGCCGCGGCACGATGCCCTTGACCGTGGCGGGGTCGGCCATCTGCTCGCAGATGGCCACCTTGTGCCCCAGGGCGAGCAGCCGAGCGATATAGCCGTGGGCTGCATGATGCGGCACACCGGCCATCGGAATTTCGTCCGGCTTGCCGCGGTTGCGGCTAGTGAGCGTGAGCTCGAGAGCTCGCGACACGACCACTGCGTCGTCGCCGAACATCTCGTAAAAGTCGCCGAGGCGGAAAAATACGATGGCGTCCGGGTACGCGTGCTTGGCCGCCGCGTGCTGCTGCATCACGGGGGTCGCGCGGGCGCTCATGCGCGGGGTCTCAGTTGAGCGTCGGCGTCAGCACCGACAGCTCGTCCAAGCTCACGAGCGTGAGCCCGAGCGTCGCAGCGTCCACGACCGTGAGCCAATCCATCTCCGGCAGGCCCACGATCGCCTGTGGCGACACGACGCTGGTGATGGCTGCCAGATTGATGGCCAAGGGCGAGAAGCCACCCAGCGTACGCCAGGCGAACGTCATTCCTCGAATGCTGGGCCGGGTGCCGCGGTAGACGGCGAAGCGAGCCGTGGGCGTGTGGTGAATGCAGCGTGCAGCCGCTTCGTCGAGCCGAACCGCGCGGCTCATGTCCTCGTGAGCACACGGTCCGTCGGCAGCAATCTCGAAGACGCGGGACTCGAAGTAGCGCTTGCGCGGGTTCTCGTCCCGCACGCAGTCGAGCACGCTGTCGCCGGCCTCGGTGGTCACCCAGCTAGCCATCACGTCGTGGCGAAGGCCGGTGGAGGAACCACGCACCACCCACTGGCGAGTGGCGTTGATCACGTAGGCCGTTCCAGAGGGAAAGCAGCAATTCACGGCTTCCGCCGGGCTCCAGCGCTCGAGCTGCGCGGGGGTAAACTCCCCGCGTGAGGTCAGCGTCAACCGCTGCTGCTCGGCGTCGACGATGCTGAACTCGCGGTTGACCGAGAGCTGATCCTCGTCAATGCCGCCAAACAGCTCTTCGCACTCGCTGTAGCTGCATTGCTGACGGTTCACGGACCAGTATCGGTCGTCGGGCTCCGGGAAATCAGCGGTCACGACGACGTGGTCGGCGTGGTCCGTGGCGAAGCTCGTCAGCGCCGGTCCTGTCAATCCAAAGCGTTCCTCGCCGAGCTGCTGCATCAGACTCGGGTCGTGCACGCCGCGATCGCAGAACCACGTGCCTGGGTCGTCGAGGGTGATCACACCCTCGCTGCTGACACGGAAGAGCCCACCGGGCCTGGTCTCGGTGAGGGGCCCCTCGTATTCGAGCCGTACGTCGTCGGTTTGTGGATAAGCGCGGGGCTCGTTGAACGGCAGGACCAGGGAGTGCTGCTGCGCGCTGGCAGGATCGATGATGAGCTCGGCTTCGGCGGCGGGCTCGGCGAGCGCGCGCGCGTACTGCGTGGTGCCCACGAACACGCGCGCCGCGGAGGCCGGATCGGCGGCAAAGTCGACGCCCAGCAGTTTTGGACGCTCCGCGAGCGCCGAGGCCGCAGCGATATCGGGCACGACGAGCTGGGGGAACGAGGCGAGCGACGGCGCCCTCACGCCAACCGACGTGCTGGTGATGGCCAGCGTCGCCGCACGTGCGCGGTGAGGCTGCACCCCTCGGCAGCTGACCTCGTCCGTGACCGCTCGCCGCCCATCGGCCTCCTGATAGAGCGGGA
>DASQDA010000496.1:0-3877 GCA_035634435.1 Polyangiaceae bacterium | reverse complement strand
ACACGCTTGCGGCTCAGCGGATCCAGCACGTCGAGCCTCAGGTGCGGCCCTTCGCACTGCGCCAACACCTGGGTCGAGTGGCGAGACGGCTGGGGCGGAGCGTGTGTCCCCAGCTCGGCCGCGAGGATGCGTTGGACTTCGCTCTCGCGCACGTCTTCGCAACCAGTGAGGTAGAGCTCGAGTGGCAAGCCAACCTCGCGAGCTGCGGCCGGGAGCCCAACCAGCAGCAGAGCGAGTCCCATGAGTCCGCGCATGTGCCCCTAACTGCTACCACGCACGGTGGTTGCTCGGAAACCTCGACACAGCTAGCCTGTTGCGCGTCGTGCGCCTGCCGCAGGCGCTTGTCGCCGAGAAGAAGGAGCTTTGAATGGGCATCATGGATTTCGTCAAGGGTGGCGTTGGTCGCCTGATGATTGCGCGCCCGGACGAGCAAAAGGACAAGGTCGTCTACAAGCATCCCGATCAGACGTTCCCCTTCTGGAGCCAGCTGACGGTCGACGCCGACGAGGTATGTCTGTTCTTCAAGGATGGCCAGTACGTGGGCGCCTTGCCGCCGGGGCGTCACACCCTGCAGACGCAGAACATCCCGTTTCTGAACGCGCTCGTCGATCGGTTCACGGGCGGCAACGTCTTCATCAGCGAGCTGTACTTCGTCACCACCCGACCCATCTACAACCAGGGTTTCGGAGACACCATCGGCTCCATGCGCGACCCGGAGCTGGACATCCGGGTTACCCCGCGGGCGTTTGGCACTTACTCGTTTCGAGTGGTCGACCCCCTGCGTTTCCTCGTCGGCTTTCGTGGTCAGGCGGGAGGCGACACCGAGCAGTCATTGCGCTGGATACGCGATCAGCTCTTCATGGGGCTGCGGTCCACCCTGACGGGCCTGATCAAAGCAGGTGAGCTTACATTGATGGACCTCGGCACCTGCGGGCCCGAGGTGGCGCGTGCGGTCGTGCAAAGCTGTCCCGACCTGACCAACATCGGCGTGCAGGTTCTGGAGATCGCCAAGCTGAACATCAACCTCAGTCCGGAGGATCAGTCCCGCATCGACGGCGCTCAGGACCAGATTGTCCAGGCCAAGCTCGATGCTCGCAAAGCGCGCATCGGCATCTCGCAGGCGGAGGCGGAAGCGCAGGCGCGGCAGTATCAGCTCGATCAGGAGTTTCTGAACCGCGCGCGTTACATGAACCAGCTCGACATGGCGCGTTACCAGCAGTACGCCGCCGCGGAGGCGAATCTCGGCCTCGGACGCGGTTTGGCACAGGGCGGCGACGCTGCTGCCAGCGCCGGCGCTGCTGCGGGCATCGCTCAAGGTCTGGCCCTGGGCGCGGGTATGGCCTACGGCGCTCGACCGCCCATGCCCCACCCGGGTGCCGGCTATGTTCCGGCTCCGGGAGCTGGATCCCCCGGCAATGCGGCTCAGGGCGGAGGCGCTCCGCCCGACGAGGGGCGTGCCCAAGCCACCGGCCCCAGCCGATGTCGCGCTTGCGGTTCCGAGAATCCGTTGACAGCCCGCTTTTGCGCCGAATGCGGCCACAAGCTGAGCGCATGACTGGAGCAAGCCCGCGCCGGGAGCGGCGGTGAGCGCTGTTCCGCGCGACCCTCAGCTTGCCGTCCCGGAGGTGGGAGCGGGCGCTTGGCAAAACACGGCTCCGAGCACCCGCTGTCCTCAGTGCGGGCAAATGTTTGCAACCGAGGACGCGTTTTGCCCTTTCGACGGCGAAGCTCTGGTGCGGCTAGCGAACTGGGGCAGCGGGGCGGACCCACTGCTCGATCAATTGGTTGATCAGCGTTACGTGATCGAGGCCGTGATCGGCCAAGGCGGCATGGGCACGGTGTACCGCGTGCGCCATGCGCTGCTCGGCAAGGCGTTCGCTCTGAAGGCGCTGCGCGCGGATCTCGCCGCCGACGCGGAGATAGGCGCGCGCTTCATTCACGAGGCCCGCATTGCGGCCAGTGTGTCCCATCCAGGCCTGGTGCAGATCAGCGACTTCGGTGTGCTCGCGACGGGGCAGGCCTATTTCGTCATGGAGCTGCTCGAGGGCATGCCGCTCAGCTCGCTGCTGCGCCGGTATGGCGCCCTCGGAGCCAGCCGCTCCGCGGCCATCGCACGCAAGCTGGCCGAGGCGCTGCGCGCGGCGCACCTCGCCGGCATCGTGCATCGCGACCTGAAGCCGGACAACATCCACGTCCAGCCGGGTGAGGCAGGTGACAGCATCAAGATCGTCGACTTTGGGCTGGCCCGGGTGACGGGCATGAGTCGGGCGACCCGCGAAGGCATCGTCTTCGGCACACCTCACTATATGAGCCCTGAGCAGTGCACCGGCGGCACGCTCGATCAGCGTACCGACATCTACTCCCTGGGTGTGGTGCTGTACGAGATGCTCACCGGCTGCGTTCCGTTCGACGCCGAAACACACACCGGCGTGCTCACCCAGCACATCTACATGAAGCCCGCGGCTCCCAGTGAGCACCCGGGCGCGAAGCTGTGCCCCGCGCACCTCGAAGCGTTGGTGATGCGGTGCCTGGAGAAGCGTCCGGAAGAGCGCTTTGCATCGCTCGACGAATTTCTGGCCGCTCTGGCCGCAGGCACACTGCCGCCGGTCGCTGCGAGCCAACCGGCCCTGCTACCCTCATCCGAGCCGCGGCTGCCGTTCAACGCCGCTGCGCACCAAGAGCCGGCGCCACGTCGGCTTCTAACGGCGACCGTCCTGACTTCTTGTGGGCTGCTAGCTGCCTGGGTGATTTTCGAGCTGGTGAGCGCGGGCACCACGGCGACCCGGCGAGCGCCGCAGCGGGCACCCACGGCGGACGTGGCGTCCACGACCACGGTCACCAGCGTCAAAAGCGGAGCGGGAGAGGTGAGCAAGGCCCGACAGCTCGTGACTGGACGTACGCCGGTGCCCAGCCACCCCATGCCGGCGCGCTCCGGAGCCAGCGCCACGTCAGGGCGAACGAATGTCCGCCCCGGTCGCCCGCTACACGACGCCCGCTCCATCGGTTCCTCCTCGCCTCCTCGACGGGACATCGTTGATCCGTGGGCTCCTTGAACTGCCTGCAATGCCAAGGGCCGGAAGTCTGACTTGACAGAGCAGCCGATCGCCAGGACGCTTGGGGGGGTTGTGCGGGGCCTCTCGCGCTGGTGAACACGGGCTATGCCGAAGAAGTAGTGGACGGAACGTGGCAAAAAAGCAGCTCCTGCTGGTCGATGCGGATCCGCGCAGCGTGCGTGTGCTGGAAGTCAGCCTAAAAAAGGCTGGATACAGCGTCACCACAGCGGCGGACGGTCAAGACGCGCTGACGAAAATCGAATTCAGCGCTCCCGATTTAATCCTGACCGACACGCGTTTGCCGCGTCTGGACGGCTACGAGCTGGTCCGTCAGATGAAGCAGCATACGGAGTACGCCGCCATACCCGTCGTGTTTCTGACCAGCCAGCGCTCCATCGAAGACAAGATTAGAGGGCTAGAGCTGGGCGTCGAAGATTATCTGACGAAGCCCATCTTCGTGCGTGAGCTCATCGCGCGGGTCAATTTGCTGCTCGCCAAGCGCACCCACGATCGCATCGCAACGAGCATCCCGATGAGCCGTCGGACCCGGCTGAGCGGCTCGCTCGAAGACATGGGCGTGGTTGATCTGCTGCAAACGTTCGAGATCAGTCGCAAGGCGGGCGTTGCACGCATTCATGATGGTCGCCGCGAGATACGCATTTACTTTCGCGACGGCAAAGTGGTGGACGCCGAGCTCGGCCGACTGCGCGGCGAAGAGGCCGTCTACCGCTCGCTCATCTGGAGCGCGGGTCACTTCGAGGTCGACTTCTCGCCCGTGAGCAACGACGACATCATTCCCACGACGACGCAGGGTTTGCTCATGG
>DASQDA010000495.1:0-15269 GCA_035634435.1 Polyangiaceae bacterium | reverse complement strand
GCGGCGTGGGCGACGATCGCGAGCTCCGCGCTCTGCACGAGGGGGGGCAGCCAGCGCTCCACGTGCAGTGGGCGACTGGAATGAACCGAGTCAGCGAGCAGCAACGCCGCGTGGCCGCCAGAACGCAACGTGCGTCGGAGCTCGCGCAAGCAACGGCTGAAGTCGTGCTCCCAGCGTGCGATCGCCTCGGCGCCTTCCTCCTGCGCAGCACGCCGCGAGCCGATCTCACCCCGCGCGAAGCGGCTGGAATCGAGGCGCAGCCAGCGCAGCCGCACCCG
Organism: Polyangiaceae bacterium; assembly: GCA_035634435.1. Lineage (GTDB taxonomy): Bacteria > Myxococcota_A > Polyangia > Polyangiales > Polyangiaceae > PMG-095. Next base: position 14,991 of record DASQDA010000495.1, on the reverse strand, counting down.
ATGATGATCCAGGTAGTCGTAGACGCCGGGGTAAGGCGGAGAGCTGACGACCAGCGACAGCGTTTCGTCGCGCACGAACCCGAGCTGTCGCGCATCGGCGCTCTCCACGCGCGCAGGGGGCGTGCCCTGCGGCACCAGCGCTGTGAACTCCGTCAGGCGCTGTGCCAGGTCGCGCGCCTTCATGGCGAAAAAGCGCAGCACGAAGCCGCGCGCGATGCGCTTGGGCTCTTCTCGCTCGCTCGAGTCGCCTGCGCGCTGGCTCACCTGGGTGAGCAGAGCGGAGAGCACGAGGCGCAGGGCAGCGGCCACAGCCGGCTCCGTCACGCCATCGATGCCGTCGCGCACTCCGTCGAGCTCGAGCAGCACGTGCGTCGCGAACAAGGCGCGGTCTTCGCTCCCGTAGGGCGCCGTGGGTCCGAGCTTGGCCTTCTGGCGCGCGCGGGCGTGCTCCACGACCTGCTCGGCGGCGGCCAGCAGGGCGCGCGTGAAGGCCGGGCTCGCGCCGGCGCTCTTGACGCGCGACAGCTCGACCGCGATGGGATTCAGATCGCTGCCGAAGGCGCGGCGCCCGAGCAAGCGCGCACACACCAGGACGGTGCCGCTCCCGCAGAAGGGGTCGAGCACAGCCTCGCGGCCGCTCGAAAGCTCGCGGATGAGGGTGGTCGCCGTGTCCGGGTGCAGTCGCGCCGGATAGCTATGAAACCCATGCACGTGCGTGAGCACGCGGTCCTCGCCGCTGCGCACCGCCAGGGCTTCCCGCACCAGCCGCTCGAGCCTGGGGCTCTGCGCCCAGACTTCGGTCGCTCCTCCCACGTTGCTGAGCGCGCGGCGTTGCCGTGGAGCGCTCGTGATGGGCGGGGGAGCTCCTGCTGGAAGACGGGGCACGTGGCGGAGCTTGTCGCCGAGAAGGGCTCAGGTAAAGGCCAGCCTCGAACGCGCAGAAAACCCCAGTCCGGCTACGCCCCGCGCGCCGGACGCCGTCCGCGCGCCGTTCAACCGGTACGGGCGGTGCGCCGCCTGCCGACCAGCAGCAGTGCCGCCCCCAGCGAGCCGAGCAGAGCGAGCCCGGAGCTGCGACCGGGTGTGGAGGGCTGCACGCTGCAGCCGCCCGCCGTGGCGGGTTGTTCGTCGGCCGCCATCGGCGCCGCGTAGAGCGTGCTGATGGTCGAGGTGTCGACGCTGCTCAGCGCGCGCTTGTGCGTTTCACAACGATTGGTGCACACGTACATGCTGGCGGAGGTGTCGTCGTAGTCCTCGCCCAGTCCGAGGAAGTGACCCACCTCGTGCGTGAGCACGTTCTGAATGTCGTACACGTCCTTGCCGCACCAGGAGCTGCTGCTTTGCGCCATGCAGGACGAGCGCGTGGGCTCCGCGGTCGCCTCGGCGCCTTTGGACGGCCCATTCGATGCAACGACGGAGCCGCCGCCCTGCTCGCCCTTTGGCGTCTCGTCGCGCTTGTCGTCGTCGTGGTCTTTGCCGGGGGCTTCGCTGTATGGGCCCACCACCTTGTAAGCGTAGCGACTGTTGATCACGATGTCCGACTCGATGATGCTGCCGGAGCGCTCATCGGAGTAGGTGAGGGTGATGGCGAGGTCGTTTTCGTGACCCGCCAGGGTGATGGCCGCAACGGTGACCGTGTTCTTGCCGTCGGGTTTGGCTTGCGTGCTGGTGCCGCGCGTACTGTCGAAGACGAGCTTGGGAAGCCGCGCGTCGCCCTCCATCCAGGCACCAAACGCGAGCTGCACCGCTTCGCGAGCACCGGGCGCCAGGCTGTCGACGGAGGCATCGATGTACACGGTGGTCTCACCCTTGCGCCAGCGCACGTCGAGACCGTCGAGGGACTTCTTCACCACAGGGGCGCCATGGAGCACCTTTTGCTCCACTTTCACCGAGCCGGCGCGAGCGGGCTCGGCCAGGACCGCCAGGGCAACGACGGAGGCACACAGTCCCACGGCCAGGTAGCGTCCCAGGGCGGGACGCGTGGCGTCGGATCGCTCGAGGTAGCGAATACGCGGAGCGCTATGAAAGCTCGGGTTTTGGCTGCGGGTGAGGGCGGCCAAGCTGTTGAGTGGCAGCGGAGCAGGTCGGGTCGACAAACCGTGGGGGTGAAGCGAGTCCGTCACATCCATCAGAACGACCGCGGCCGGCCGGAAGTTGAGGCACAATCGAGCACTTTTCGGTGTAGTTTGCGGCCTTTCAGGCCCGCACGTGTAGTTGTCCGCGCCCGTACTATACTGCGGGTCGCATGGTCACGAATGCAACGCGCCGCCTGATCGACGAGCGAATGGCCGCCGAGATTGGCCGCATCGACAAGGATGCGCCCAAGCGCGTCGCGCTCGTTTACCCGTCACCCTACAACGTGGGCATGAGCTCGCTGGGCTTTCAGCGCGTCTATCGCGCCATTCAGGAGACGCCTGGCTTCGCCTGCGAACGAGCCTTCCTGCCCGACGGAGCCGACGAGCCCTCGGCGCAACTGACGGAGCGCCCCGTCACCTATGAGGGGCGGCGCGAGCTCGGAGAGTTCCCGCTGATTGCCGTCAGCGTCGCTTACGAGCTCGAGCTTGCGGGCTTGTGCAAGCTGCTCGACGCCGCGTCGATTCCGCCGCTCTGGCGTGAGCGCGACGAGCGGCACCCGCTCATCCTCGCCGGCGGCCCCTTGACGTTCTCGAATCCGCTGCCGCTCTCGGCGTATGCCGACGCCATCGTGATGGGCGAAGCGGAGGAGCTCGTCGAGCCTGCCGTCCGCGCCGTCACCGAGAGTGCGACCCGCGCGGAGGCGCTACAGGCGCTGGCGCGCGTGCCCAGCGTCTTCGTCCCCGCTCTGCACGGTGAGGTGCTGCCGCCTATCGCCGCTTGCAGCAACGCGCTCCTGCCCGCGCACAGCGCGATTCGTACGCCGCACACTGAGCTGTCGAACATGTTTCTCATCGAGGCGGAGCGGGGTTGTTCGCGCGGCTGCACGTATTGCGTGATGCGACGCAGCACCAACGGCGGCATGCGCATCGTGCCCAAAGAGGTGATCTTCGACAAGGTGCCCCAGGACGTGCGCCGCGTGGGCCTGGTGGGCGCCGCCGTCAGCGACCACCCCAAGCTCGTGGAAATCTTGCATGGCCTGGCCGAGCGCGGCTGCAACGTGGGCGTCTCGAGCCTGCGTCCCGACCGGCTCAAGGACGAGCTGGTCGGCGCGCTCAAGCGCGTGGGTTACCGCACACTCACCACCGCCCTAGACGGCCCGAGCGAGCGCATGCGTGGCATCATCGAGCGGCGCGGTCGCGAGCCCCACTACGTGCGCGCGGCGGAGCTGGCGCGTCTGCACGGCATGGATCGCCTCAAGCTTTACTTGATGATCGGCTTGCCCGGCGAGACCGACGAGGACATCGACGAGTGTGTGAAGTTCGTCGGTGAGCTTTCACGCATCGTGCCCATCGCGCTCGGCATCGCGCCTTTCTGCGCCAAGCGCAACACGCCGCTCGACCGCATGCCTTACGCCGGTGTCGGCGTCGTGCAGGCTCGGCTCGAGCGCTTGCGACGCGGTCTGAAAGGACGCGCGGACGTGCGTTCGATCAGCGCCAAGTGGGCGTGGGTCGAATACGTGCTCTCGCAAGGCGGCGTCGCCGAGGGCGAAGCCGTGCTCCGCGCCGTGCGCGCCGGCGGGCGCTTCGCGGACTATCGACGAGCCTTCGCCGAGCTCGGACACACCCCCGACGGCCGCGGCTACCACGACGCCGTGCCCCCCATCGCCCCCGAACGAGCGCGCATGCGGCGCACCCTGCAACTCGCGGGTTAGTCAGCCCTGTTCGCGTCAGTGCCCGGCGGCGACGCCGCCTGCGCGTGCCGCCGCCCCTCCCAAGCGCCGCGCTTCGCGCGCCACGGGAGGGGCATTCGCTCGAGCATCACGTCGAGGGCGCCGCGCCTACCACGTCCGCTCTCTCCTCCCCCTGAGCCCGCGGGGCGGGCGATATGGGGGAGGCCACCGCCCGCAGCGCGCAGCGCGAGGACGGATGGGGAGGGGGCACTAACAGCAGCCGCCGCGGGTCCGTGGCGCCGTTATCAGAAGGTGCCCATCAGGCCCACGGCGGGAAAACCGATCGCCATGCCGCTGCGATCGCCGTCATTCGCTGCGTCACCCGCGACAGTGAGGTCGAGCGTGAGGCCGAACAGAATGCCCCAGCTGGGCTGAGGTGAGGCCACGAACATGGCTTCGCCCGTGAGCGCGAGCTCCGAATCCTGCTCGATGTCGAAGTAGGTGAGACCGCCGCGTGGCCAGAAGGTGAACGCGCGCGAGAGCGGGATGGCGTAGCCGATGCGCGGCGAGAGCAAGAAGCCACTGTTGTTCCAGTCACCGCTCTGACTGAAGAACCCCAAAGACCCGCCCAGGCTCAGCTGATCGCTGATGAAGCCATCGATGGCGGCGCGGGTGTAATGGAACGGACTGAGCGCGCCGCCCCACCCAATGCCTACGTTGGTGGCGCTGAATTCCTCGTCACCCGGAGCACCGGGTCGGTCCACCTCGCTGTTCACGTGATGAATGCCAAAGGCGCGTTCGAGCGCGACCGACACCTGACCCGATTCGTAGAAGGCTTGCGCGTGTGAAGCCTCTGCCGACAGCAGCAGCACGCTGCCCACCATTGCGCCGAATCCGAGCCGTTTGCATTGTTGCAGCATGGGCGGGTTATCCCATGGGCGTGCGTCGGCTTTCAACTGAACACCCTACGGCGTCGCGCCGAGGCGCGCTGCCACACTCAGTCGCTTGCAGCAACGCTGCGCAACAATCGGTCGGCGGGCACGAAGTCTTCGTGTGTGCTGACCTCCGACTCCAGGGCTTCTGTCAGACCGAGCGCGGCCGACAGCTTCGCATCGAGCAAGTGCGTGGGCCGGACGTTGCCCAGGGCGGCGAGTAGATTGCGGCGCACGTAGGGGTTCTTGGCGTCGAGCTCGTCGAGCAGCTTCTTGACCTGTTTGCGCTGCAGATGCTCCTGTGAGCCGCAGAGGTCGCAAGGGATGATGGGGAAGGCGCGCTGCTCGGCAAACTCCATGAGCTCGGCCTCGCTGACATAGAGCAGCGGCCGGATCACCACGTTTCGCCCGTCGTCAGAACGAAGACGCGGCGGCATGGCCTTGAGCTGTCCCGAATAGAACAGATTCAGCAGCAAGGTCTCCACGACGTCGTCGCGGTGGTGGCCGAGAGCAATCTTCGTGGCGCCGAGCTCCTGCGCGATGTTGTACAAGATGCCGCGGCGCAGCCGCGAGCACAGCGAGCAATAGGTCTTGCCTGCCGGCACCTTGGCTTGAACGATCGAATAGGTGTCCTCTTCGACGATGCGGTAGTCGTAACCCTCGGCCTCGAAGTAGCTCGGCAGCGTCTCTTTGGGAAAGCCGGGATGCCCCTGGTCCACGTTGACAGCGACGAGGGAAAAGTCGAACGGCGCCTTGCGCTGGATCTCGCGCAGCAAGTAGAGCAGCGCCATCGAGTCTTTCCCGCCGCTCACGGCCACCATCACCTTGTCGCCGGGCTCCAACAATCGAAACTGGGCGCTCGCGCGCGCGACGGAGTCCAGCAGGCGTTTCTCTAGGCGATCCATGGTACGGGGGCGCGAGTATGACACGCTCGCGCCGGGCGGGCGTTCCAGCGGCAAACGAGCTGCTTTCAGCCCCCGAAGGGGGACCCGCGCGCCGCGGGGCAACGTCTGCAGCGGCGGTTGGCCCGACGGCGGCCCGCCTGCCGTAGCGCGCCAAGCGTTACGGGTGTAGGAAACCGCCGTGAACTTTCCGCAGATTGCGCAGGTCGGGTTCATCGCGTTCGCCTGCGCCGGCGTTTACGGCTTCGTGACGGCGGCGCGAGACGGTGAGACGCGGCGTGCGTGCTCGGCGCTCTGCGCCATGCGTCCGAGCTACGCTGGCCGTAACCGCCTGGCACCCGACTTCGAGCTGGCCTCGCTCGGAGGCGGCAAGGTCCGCCTCAGTCAGTTCCGCGGCAAGACGGTGATTCTCAACTTCTGGACCAAGACGTGCCGTCCTTGTCTGGAGGAGATGCCCTCGTTGGCCAGCTTGGGTAAGGCACTCAGCGGAAACGACAAGGTCGTGCTCATGACCATTTCCACGGATGAGACCCTCGAGGACGCCCGTGCCACGCTGCAGTCGGTGCTGACGGGCGAACCGCCGTTTCTCGTCTTGCTCGACCCTGAATCCAAGATCGTCGCCGATACGTACGGCACCAAGCTTTATCCCGAGACCTGGTTCATCGATCCAGACGGGGTCATCCGGGCCCGCTTCGACGGCGGCCGTGATTGGGGCAACGCGCTCACCGTCGATCTAGCCGAGAGTCTCGCCGGGCCCATCCCTTGCGAAGCGAGCTTCCTCGGGGGCAAACCCACCGAGGAAACCAAGGGCGTTTGCGCGGACCTCGATCACGAATGACCACGAGCAAACAGATCGTGTGCCGTTGCGAGGACGTCACGCTCGAGGAGCTCACGCATGCCGTCGAGCTCGGTCACCGCGATATCGAGTCCTTGAAGCGCTACACGGGCTTCGGGACCGGCTGGTGCCAGGGCAAGGCGTGCCTGGTCCCCTGCGCGCTGCACCTCGTGCGCCTCGGAGGCGATCCGGGGCAGGGCATCACGCCGCGCCCGCCGTACCACCCGGTCTCACTCGCGGCGCTGGCGGGTATGGATCCAGAGTGGGACTGAAATTGACGGTGTCGCTAGACGTCTGTCAGGGTTCGCGGGAACGGGATCCGGATTCTCGTGACAAGATCCGAGTCGATGAAGCCACTCCGAGGCCCTGGCACGCCCGTCACCCCTCCTGTGGGCCGGCTCACGCGCAGGGCCGCAAGCTCCCTGAGTGTCGCGGCCTTCAGCGCGATCTTGTCGCTTCACGGTTGCACCTCCGATCATGAGGATGGCCTGGACAGCGCCACTGCAGGCTCGCCGAGCAACGGCGGTGCAGCGGCAGGCGCAGGCAGAGGCGGCGCGGCTGCAGGCGGCAATGCTGGCACTGGTGCGAACCGCGGTGGCGAAGCCGGCGTGGTTGGAGCCGTCGGCGGAGCAAGCCAGGGCGGCGCCAGTGGCGGCGCCGGGTCCGCGGGTGCGAGTGGTGCTGGCGCAGGGGGCTCGGCTGCGGGCGGTGTGAGCGGAAGCGCTGGTGCCGCCGGGGCACTGGCAGGAGCTTCCGGCAGCGGGGCTGCAGGCGGCGGCGGGGCCTCCGGGAGCGGAGGTGCATCTGGCAGCGCCGGCGCTTCTGGCAACGCAGGTGCACCGGGCAGTGCTGGCGCCGCCGGTAGAGGCGGTGCCGGGGGCAGCGGCGGGGTAGGGGGAGTTGCGGGCGCAGCGGGTGCTGCGGGCTCCGGTGGCGCTGCCCCCTACAACCCGTGTCCGCCTGCAGGGCAACCCTGCAAGGTGTTGCCCCTCGGCGACTCCATCACCGACGGCTTCAACGTGCCCGGCGGCTATCGCATCGAGCTGTTTCGTGTGGCTCACGCGGCCGGCAAGTCGCTGACCTTCGTGGGCTCGGGCGCCAACGGGCCAACGATGGTGAACAACGTGGCGTTCCCGCGCAATCACGAAGGCCACAGCGGCTTCACGATTGATCGGTCGACTGGGCGAGAGGGGATCTTGCCGCTCGTCGACGGCGCGATGAGCACGCATCGGCCGCACATCGTCACGTTGATGATCGGAACCAACGACGTCAATCTGAACGTGGATCTCGCCAACGCGCCGCAGCGCCTGGGAACCCTGCTCGACCGCATTCACACCGCCGATCCGAACGTGCTCCTGGTGGTGGCTCAGATCGTTCCGAGCCAGACGGAAAGCCTGAACGTGCGCGTGCGCTCGTATAACCAGGCCATTCCCGGCTTGGTGCAAACCCGAGCCATGGCGGGGCGGCACATTGTGCTCGTGGACATGTACACCGCGTTCACGTCGAACCCGAGCTTTGCGACCGCGCTACTGGCGGACAACTTGCACCCGAACACCGCTGGCCACACCCGGCTGGCGCAGACCTGGTACGCGGCCATCGGTGGCCTGCTGCGCTAAGCGCAGACGCAGTCCTGCGGGCCGATGGCTCAATCGACGCACGGTCCTCACCATGGCGCTGCCGGGCTCCGCAGGTGCTAAAAGGCGCGCATGTCTGCAGATGAATTGCCTGGATTGCGACTGCCGGCTTTGGACCCCGCGACGGTGCCGCCGCGCGGGACCTCGGGCTACCCCGAGCCTTTCCGTTCGCGCGTGCTGCCGCGTGAGAAGCGCGCGCTCGGCAACGCCCTTGGCCTCAGCAAGATAGGCGTGAATCTCACGACCCTGCCGCCTGGCAAAGAGTCCTCCGTCCGCCACTTTCACACGCGTGAAGACGAGATGGTGTTCGTCATCGAGGGCGAGGTCGTCTTGCGCACCGACGAGGGCGAGCAGGTGCTCTCAGCCGGCATGTGCGCCGGTTTCCCCGCAGGGGTGCGGAACGCACATCACGTTGTCAACAGGAGCAACCGTCCCGCTCGCTATCTCGAGATCAGCAATCGCGACCCGAGCGACGAGGCCGAGTACCCCCACGATGACTTGGCGGTCAAGCGAGCGCCCGACGGCTCCTTCACCTTCACCACCAAGTCTGGGCAGCGGGACGAAAAGCCGGACCGTTAACGTGTCCATACCGCGCGCAGCCGGCGCGGACACAGGGCTGTCTCCGATGCGCTGCAGCGAGCAGCTGGAGAGCGTGCTGGCGGTGTTGCTGCCGCTGCTGGACATCATCGAAGCGCCAGTGACGACGCCGGAGGTGCCCGCCTGGTGTCGCACCCGGGCTTGGGACAGCTTCCTGCTCGGCGTCACGGACGAGCAGTTGGTGCTCTTCGAGTCTCACGGCGTTGGTGCGGATTGGGGTCTCGACGCGGCGCCCTTCAGCCTCGTGCACCTCGCCCGGCACGTCCGCGAGCTGACCACCTTGCCGACCTGGTCGATCGAGCCACGCGTGTTACCCGACGCTACTGTCCGGGGCGTGCGCGCGCGCAAACGCGAACAGTTATCGCTCTTGCTGGGCGCTGTTGATCGGATTGCGTGCGGCTCCGGGCGGGTGGTCGATGTGGGCGCGGGAAGCGGGCATCTGACGCGCATGATAGCGGGTGTGCAGGGCCGCTCGAGCGTCGGCATCGAGCGGGATCCCGCGCGCGTCGCAGCGGCGCGGGCGCGACTCGATCCGAGCGTGCCGGGCGCCGCCTACCAGCTCGCCGATGTCGACAGCACGCTGCGGCTCGAAGAAGGCGACCTCGTCGTGGGGCTGCATGCCTGCGGCAGCCTCAGTGACCAGATCGTGCTCGCCGCGGCGCGCGCTCAGTGCAGCGCTTTCGTGGTCTCGTGCTGCTATCAAAAGATAAAAGGGGAGCAGCGCAGCCCTCTGTCACGAGCGGCGGTGGGGTTTTCGCTGTCGCGCTCCGCGCTCGGCCTGGCCAACCTGAGCTCGCGCCCCGACGGCGTCGAAAGCAGCCTGCAAGAGAACCTCGCGGCGCGCGAGCGTCGCTATGCGTTGCGCCGGCTACTCCAAGCCCGAGGGCAAGAGCTTGCCGCGGGGGCCGAGATGCGCGGCATCAATCGACGCCAGGCCCGGGGCAGCTATGCCGATCTGGTCGCCCGCGCCCTGGCTCTCCGCGGCATGGCAGCGTCGACAGAGCCCGAGCTCTTGCTCCACGAGCAGGCCTCGCGCCACGAGTTTGCGCGCATGCGGCGACTGTCGCTGCCGCGCAATCTGCTCAGCCGGCTCGTCGAGGTGGCCCTCGTGCTGGACCGCGGAGCCGCTCTGGAAGAGAGCGGCGCTAGCGTGCGTGTCGGATGCCTGTTCCCACCCGCGGTGAGTCCCCGCAACCTGGGGCTGTGGGCGAATTTCCTGCGAGCAGAGCACTGACGTATCCACGAGTGAGGAGGCCGAGGCTCGACGCGACTGCGCTCTCGCGGTACTTTGAAAGGCAGGCCCAGTGTACTTCCCACGTCTGAAAGCTGACATGTCGCGCGGTGTGGGCCGCAGGCTGTGCTTCGTGGCGAGCGTCGTGGTGGGCCTTGGGTGCGCGCCCGCTGAGCACGAGCCTTCCCGCCCCGCGCCGACGCCCGTACCCACTGCCCCCGCGCCGCCGGTTTCCAGCACGCCGCCGGTGCCCGTTGCGCCCCCCGTGCCCGACCACTGCGTGCCGCCTCCGGGGTATAGCCGGTCACCTCGCAGCATCGCCGAGGTCGTTGCCCTCGTGAATGCCATGCCGAAGCCGCTCACGCTTGCGTGTTTCGTGGAGACGCTGGCTCGTCCGCTCGCCGTGAATGCGACGCGCAGCACGTTGAGCCTGCAGCCCTCCATGGGCGACCGCAGCCCGCGCCTGTTTCTGTTCGTCGATCCGCTGATCCTTTCAGTGGTGCCCGAGGGTGACGGCAGTGTCTTGCTCGAGTTTGGCGAGCTGCGCTCCGAGAGTCGCTCGCTGAAAGGCGAGATCCACTTCCCGGTCGAGAGCACGCTGTCGCCCGCGGTGCCCTTCGAACGCGTCATGTACGCTGACAACCTGTCGAACTGCAGCTTCTGCCATGGGGAGGCGACGCAGGCCGAAGACATCACCTTCACCCAGGCGTTCGTCTCCACCGCGCTGCGCCCCCAGGCTTACTCGCGCGTCAGCTTGAGCAACGTGCTCATCGAGCACGAGCGCTGCGATGTGAGCCGCGAGCCCGAGCGCTGCGCGCTTCTCAAAGCCATCTTCGCCCAGGGTCAGGTCGTCGAGCGCGAATTCCCGCTGACTATGCCCGTGTTCTTCTGAGCCGGACCGCTGGCCCTGGCAACGCCCCGCGCACGGCAGCTCTCGGCAGCGATGTACTCGTCAGCTGAAACCCGATAAAAGGGGCGGAATCATGGCACGCACCAAAGCTTCAGGCGCCGCTACGCCACGCCCAACCACCCGCGACGTCGTGGGAGACGAGCTGGGTGCGGCCGAGATCGCGCGTGCGGTCGCCGACAGCTTGCGGCGTTATCGGCGCGAGCGGCACCTCTCGCTCGACGAGCTGTCGGCGCGCAGTGGAGTGAGCCGCGCAGCACTCTCTCAGATCGAGAGCGGGCGAACGAACCCCACCTTGTCGGTATTGTGGAAAATCGCCGTTGGCTTGGAGGTTGCGTTTCACGACCTGCTGGGCATCCATCGCGATGAGGCGGCACGTGTGCTGCGAGCAGGACAGTCGCCTCCGCTGAAAAGCGCCGACGGTCGCATGGAAAGCCGTCTACTATCCCCCGGCGGATCAGCGACCGATATCGAGGTCTACGACCTGCGTTTCTTGCCGAAGGCGGTGCATCGGAGCGACCCGCACGGCAAAGGCACGACCGAGACGCTGGTGGTGCTAGCGGGTGCCCTGCGCCTCAAGGTGACGGGGGAGACCCATGATCTTGGCACGGGCGATTCCGTCTATTTCCGCGCCGACGAAGAACACACCTACGAGAACCGTAGCAATCGCGAGACGCGTTGTATCAACGTGATCCGATACGTTCGTTCGTGACCCGCTCCCTCGAGCATCCGCTCAGCCGCAAGGAGCCTCGCTAGCACCGCACGCCGCTCGAGCCGCCCTTCGCTCGTCAAGGCGCGGCGTTAGCGGCGCGAGCGGCTGCCGTCCGGGAGCGCCCGGACCTGACCTACCCACCCTGGGCGTCGAACGCGGCCGAGGTCGCGCTGCGGGAAATTCGCGGCCGTCTGGCTGCGTCTCGTAAAAAAGACACGGCGACAGTTTACACGAAACGGCAGTTAGCCTATAGGGTTAGTGGGCTTAATCCAATGACGAGAAAAGACGTGGCAAACCGTAAGCTGACCCGATTCCTGAAGTGCTCGCCCGTAGCTGGTGCTCTTGCCTGCCTCCTGACGCAGACCGCTGCGGCGCAACCATCCAATGAACCCGGAGTAGGCCCGGCAGCGCCAGCGCCCCTGGCACCCATCCCCGCCGCACCCACCCCGGCGCAGGTCCCCTCGCAAGATGCTTTGCCACCGGACGCGGCGCTGCCCAACCAAGGTTTTCCCGCCAGCGAGCAGCCGTTACCCGCCACGACTCCGGACCCGACGCCTCCCGCCGCGGAGCCCGCGCCGCTTGCTCCTCTGTCAGAGCTCGCCGTTGCTGCCGAGCCCAAGGAGGTGCCGCCCACCGTGAAGTCGAGCAAGGAGGGCTTCTCGCTCCAGAGTGACGACAAGAGCTTCGTCCTCAAATTCCGCGGCTACATTCAGGCGGACACGCGGCTCTTCTTCGACGACGTCGACCCGCAGCCTGCGCACACGTTTCTGCTGCGACGCGTGCGGCCCATCTTCGAAGGCACGCTGTACCAGTACTTCAGCTTCCGCTTGATGCCGGACTTCGGCGGCGGACAGACCACCATACAGGACGCACACGTCGACGTGAAGCCGCTCAAGGAAGTGGCGTTGCGCTTCGGCAAGTACAAGGCGCCATTTGGGCTAGAGCGGCTGCAGAGCGCAACGAACATCCTCTTCGTCGAGCGGGCACTGCCGACGCAGCTTGCGCCCAACCGTGACGTCGGAGCGCAGGTCTACGGCGACATCGCCGATACCCTCAGCTACGCGCTTGGTATCTTCAACGGCGTGCCCGATGGCGGCAGCGCCGATGCAGACCTGGACCGCGACAAGGAGTTCGTGGGAAGGCTGTTCGCGCACCCGTTTCGCCCGCTCGGGGTCGACGCTCTGAAGGACTTCGGTGTCGGCGTGGCCGTGAGCACGGGTAGCGTCGAAGGCACGCAGGCGGCGCCAACACTACCCACCTACCGCAGCGCGGGTCAGCAAGCGATCTTCCGCTATCGAGCGGGAGCGGATCTGGCTACGACGGTTGTCGCAGACGGCGCACGGCGCCGCGTGTCGCCGCAGCTCTACTATTACTACGGGCCGTTCGGCGTGCTCGGTGAGTACGTCGCCTCGTCACACGAGGTGGGGCTCGGAGACGAGACCGAGGAGCTAAACCATCAGGCCTGGCAGGCGTCCGCTACCCTCGTGCTGGGTGGCAAGGTGTCCTACGAGGGCGTCAAGCCGGACTCCGCAGTGGGTGAAGGCGGCATCGGAGCGTTCGAGCTGTCGGGCAGATATGAAGGTTTGCGCATCGATCGCGACGCCTTTCCCGTCTACGCCAACCCGGCGGCTTCCGTGCGCGACGCGCAGGGGTTCGGCGTGGGCGTCGGCTGGTGGGCGAACCGAGCCGCTCGCTTCCTGCTGAATTTCCAGACCACGAGCTTCGAGGGCGGAGCGGCCGAGGATGGCGAGCGCGCTAGCGAAAAGGTGGTTCTGGCGCGCTCCCAGATCGCCTGGTGAGCACTGCGGCAAACGCTGCCAAGAACGGACGCGACCTAGGTCTAACGTTAACACACAGGGTATGACTGATGACTTTCACAAATAGACGCTCTGCTTTGAAGACCGCGGTGCTCGCCACGCTGCTGACGTGGGGCTGCAATAAATCGCACGCTGACCAGAGCGCCAGCGCCACTGAAACCAATGCGGAGGTGAGCCAGGCCAAGGCCGCCTCCGCGGCGCCCAAGGAAGTCGAGCTGCTCAACGTCTCGTACGACCCGACACGTGAGCTCTGGCGTGACATCAACGCGACGTTCACGGCGAAGTACCAGCAGGAGACGGGCGTCCAGGTGCGCATCAAGCAGTCGCATGGCGGCTCGAGCACGCAGGCACGCTCCGTCATCGACGGGCTCGAGGCCGACGTGGTGACGCTGGCATCGTTTCTGGACACGGACGCGATCAGCAAGAAAGGCCTCATCGATCCGAACTGGATCGATCGGCTGCCGCAGCGCTCGCTGCCCTACACTTCGACGATTATCTTCGTGGTGCGCAAGGGCAACCCGAAGCGCGTCAAGGATTGGGTTGATCTCGTCAAGCCGGGCGTGCAAGTGATCACACCCAATCCCAAGACCTCGGGCAACGGCTATCTATCGTTCTTCAGCGCGTGGGGCTCGGTCGTGCTGCGCGGCGGCTCGCGCGAAGACGCGACCAAGTTCGTGACGCAGCTGTACAAGCAGGTACCGGTGCTGGACTCCGGCGCGCGCGGCGCGACCACGACGTTCGTGCAGAAGAAGATCGGTGACGTGCATCTCGCCTGGGAAAACGAGGCACACCTGGAGGTTCGCGAAGCCAAGGGTGAGCTCGAGCTCATCTACCCGCCCATCAGCATTCGAGCGGAGCCCCACGTGGCGGTGGTCGACGGCAACGTCGATCGGAAAAATACGCGCGGCGCAGCGGAGGCATACCTGAAGTACACGTACACCGATGAGGCGCAAGAGATTGCGGCCAAGCACTTCTACCGCCCGACCAACGCCGACGTCTTGAAGAAGCACGCCGCAACGTTCCCCGAGATGCGCCTGTTCTCCGTCACGGAGATCGCCAAAGACTTCCCCGACGCACACAAGCAATTCATCGGTCAGGGCGGCGTCTTCGACAGTATTTACAAGCCGAAGAAATAGACTGCCGAGCGGCCGCGGAGAGCAAGCTCCCAATGGACTCGCTCTCCGCGCCGGAGCTCTTCCCATGTTGACCGTCAATCGCAAGGTGTTGCCAGGCTTTGCTCTGAGCCTCGGCTACACCGTTTTTTATCTGAGTGTCCTGGTGCTGCTGCCCATCACGGCCTGCTTCGTGAAGGCGGGCTCGCTGGGCTTCGACGAATTCCTGGATGCGGTCTGGACGGAGCGGGCGCGCGCCGCCTACATGTTGACGTTCGGCGCTTCGTTCGTGGCCGCGGTCGTGAACATATTTCTCGGCTCCGTGCTCGCCTGGGTGTTGGTCCGCTACAGCTTCCCCGGTAAACGCCTGGTCGATTCGCTCGTGGACATTCCGCTTGCGCTGCCCACCGCCGTCGGCGGGCTCGTGTACGCGAGCTTGTACGTCGAGAACGGATGGCTCGGGCGTTACCTGGTGCCGCTCGGTCTCGATGTTGCGTACACGCGGCTCGGCATCGTCATGGTCTTGATCTTCGTCGGGCTGCCGTTCGTGGTCCGCACCGTTCAGCC
>DASQDA010000494.1:0-9636 GCA_035634435.1 Polyangiaceae bacterium | reverse complement strand
GTCGGCCTGGCCACCTTCGAGGACCTCGAGAGTGGCGAGAGCGTGATCGTGGACACGAGCAGCCGGCTGGTCCGCGCACACTACAAGAAAGAGATGCGATCGCTGCGGGACACGCAGATCAAGCTGTTCCGCAAGCTGGGCCTCGACCACGTGGTGGCGCGCACCGACCAGCCCTACGTGCGCCCATTGCGCGATCTGTTTGCGCGCCGTGCCCGGAGAAATCGTCGATGACGCCGAGGGCCGCCGCCTCGGCTCTGTGCGCCGTCTGGCTGGTGCTCGCGTCACGGCTCGACGCGCAGACGCCGTCTGCCTCTGCGACGGCGTCCCCGCCGCCCGCGCCGCCGACCGCACCTCCGACGCCGGCGACTCCAGCGCCGTCGGGCACTTGCGTGGAGCGCATTCCTCCAGGAAAAGCGCGACCAAAGCTCAGCGAGAAGATCGCGGAACGGGGCATCAGTGGTCACGCTCACTTGCTGGAGCTGGTGCTCGAGCACGGCAGCGGAGAAACCGTGCTGCCCGCTGGCTTCCAGCTCGAAACCGGCAGCGACGACTACAAGGCACTCGAGGCGTCCGGCTTCTTCATCCCCGAGCCAGCTGGCGGCGCCGGACCCCTGCTACAGAGAAAGGAGCACGAGGGTCGCGCGACGACGACGGTGCGGCTCTACTTCGTTCCGCTACCCGAGAAGCCGGGACGTCAGGAGCTCACGCTCCCCAGCCTGCCAATCGGCATCGCGCGCGCGAGCGGCGAGGTGATGACGCTCTGCACGGCTCCTCACCGGGTCACCATCGAAGATCCGATAGCCAACGAGCCCAACCCAAAACCAAAACGCAACCCCGCCCCGCGTCCGCAGCTCGAGGAATGGACCACGGCCAAACACGTGGCGATCGCCGCGGGCATCGCGCTCGTGGTGGGCGCGCTCGCTGCCTGGCTGATCGCGCGCTGGCTGCGCCGCCCTAAGCCAATCCCTGCCCCCCCGCCTCCGCGGCCGCCCTGGGACGTGGCGCTCGAATCGCTGTTCGATCTGCGCCACTCGGGCTTGCTGGACGAGAAGCGTTATGCCGAGCTCTACGATCGCGTCTCGGACGTCATGCGTCGCTACCTGGGCGAGCGCTACGGCTTCGACGGGCTCGAGAGCACCACGCGCGAGACGATGACCGCACTGCGACGTGCAGCCGTGCCGATGGACACCTGGATTGCGGTCCAGCAATTCATGCAGGACGCCGATCTGGTGAAGTTCGCTCGCCGCGCTCCCACCGAGGAGGAGTGCACGGCCGCGCTCAATCGCGCCGAAACGCTCGTGGGGAGCACGCGACCGGTGGAGCAAGCGGCTGAGCCTGCGCCAGCTCCTCTGGCCGATGAGCAGCAGGGGGTGGCCCCGTGAAGCGGCGTCCGCGCCTGTTTCGGGCCCTGGTCGTCAGCGCTTTCACGCTCGCTGCAGCGGGTGTTGCGCTGCTCTATCCCGCCCTTGCGCGCGGGCAGGAGCTGCTCTCCGCCACGTACCAGCAACGCTGGTTTCTGCTGGGGTTGGTGCTCGTGCCGCTGGTCTTCTGGCGTGGCATCTGGGGCGAAGACCGGCGCATTCCTCGCCTTCGACTCGGCACGCTGCAGGCGCTAGCGGTGGGCCCCTCGGGCGCGCGCGTGTGGCTCAGGGACTTGCCCGGCGTGCTCCGCGCACTCGCGATGGCCTTGTTCGTCCTGGCGCTGGCCAGGCCGGTGAATACCTTCCGGCCAGACGTCGCCGATGAGGAAGGCATCGACATGGTCGTCGTGCTCGACATGTCCGGGTCGATGCGCGCCGTGATGAGCAATCTTCCCGAAGATCTAGGTCGCTTCATCCCCGCCAAGCCCCGTGGCATTCAGGCCACCCGCCTGGACGTAGCCAAGGCGGTCATTCGTGACTTCATCTCGCGTCGAAAAAGCGATCGCATTGGCGTGGTCGTGTTCGGAGCCAGCGCCTACGTCTTGTCTCCGCCCACGCTCGACTACCACCTGCTGGACTCACTCGTCGGACGCATGGAGCTACAGCTCATCGACCAGAACGGTACCGCAATCGGCGACGCGGTAGGTGTGGCCGTGGCGCGACTACGCAAGAGCGTCGCCAAGAGTAAAGCGGTGATTTTGCTCACCGATGGCGACAACAAGGGCGGCAAGATCTCCCCCGAGTACGCCGCTCATCTAGCTACCGTCGTGGGAGCCAAGCTCTACACGGTGCAAATTGGACAGGGCGATACCGCCGAGGTCCAGGACGGCTTCGATCTGTTCGGACAGCCGCGGTACGTCTCGGTGCCGTTCCCGGTGAATCCCAAGCTGTTGCACGAGCTTGCCAGCAAAACCGGCGGCGAGACCTACGTGGCGAGCGATGCGAAGGCGCTGCAGGCCAGCTTTCACGACGTGCTCAACCGGCTGGAGAAGACCCGCCTGGAGGCGAGCATCGCCCACTACGAAGAGTTGTACGGATTCTTCCTGCTGCCGGCGGTGCTGCTACTGGCCTTCGACGTGCTGCTGCGCGCTTTCGTGCTGCGGAGGTTCCCGTGAGATTCTCGGCTCCGTTCTGGTTGTTTGGCACGACCTTGGCCGTTGCCGTGGCCGCGATGTTGATCGCCGGAGGTTTTCTGCTGCTTCGCGCGGTTCGCCGCTTCGGTGACGAGCCGCTCGTGCTCAATCTGGTGACGAGTCGCCCGGGGGGGAGGCGAGCGCTCAAAGGCGGCTTGCTGGTGGCGGCCGTGGCGCTCGCGTTCCTAGCGCTCGCCGGGCCGCAGTATGGCCGCGGTACGCGGCTGATCCCCGCGACCAATCTCGACGTGGTGATCGTGCTCGACTACTCCAAGAGCATGTTCGCCCGCGACATCGCGCCGTCGCGGACGCTGCGCGCCAAGAGCGAAGTGACGCGACTCATCAGCGACTTGCCGGGAGCGCGCTTCGGAGCCGTCGCCTTCGCTGGTCAGCCGATGGCCTTTCCGGTCACCAGCGACGGCGGGGCGATCGCTCAGTTTTTCCGGCAGCTCTCGCCCAACGATATGCCCGTGGGCGGCACTGCCATCGCCCGTGCGCTGGAGGCAGGCCGCGACCTGCTCGCGCGCGATCCCATCTCCAAGCGCCACAAGCGGGTGATGCTGCTCGTCACGGATGGCGAAGACCTCGAAGGCGATCCGGTGTCCGTTGCTCAAACGGCCGCCAGCGAGGAGATCGCGGTCTACGTGGTTCAAGTTGGCGGCCGTACCCCGGAACCGTTGCCTGAGGTGAACGAGTCCGGTCAGGTCACCGGCTGGCGCCGCGACGCCGAGGGCAAGCCGCTCACCACCGCCCTGAGCGCGGCCGGCGAGGAGCAACTTGCGAAGATTGCCCAGGTCAGTGGCGGCCAGATCGTACGCAGCGAGAGCGGCGGTACGGGCATCGACGTGGTCGCCGCTCGCTTGCGCCAGTTGATGACCCAGGAGCTCTCCGAGCGGGTGGAGACAGTCTACGCGGACGTTTATTATTACCCGCTGACGCTGGCGCTGCTCCTGCTGCTACTCGAAACCTTCATCAATGAAACACCGCCGCGCGCCCGAAAAGCCACGCTGCCGCCGCCCGTCGCGCGAAAGCCCCGCCGCCGGCGCGGCACCCAGAGCCTGAGTGGCGCAGCCGCCGGCAGCTTGCTGCTGCTCCTGTTGCTAGTCGCCTGCTCCAAGGGGCGCTCGAGCCTCTTCGAACGGCAAGCTCCTGCGGTGAACGACGCCATCGCGGCGCTAGATGCCGGCGACGCGGGCGCTGCCGTCGACGTTCTGTCGCAATATCTGTCGACCGGCAAATGTGAGAAGGGCGAGATGGGCACGCCGGATCCGGTGCGCCAACGACCCAACGCGAGCTTCGATCTCGGTCTTGGCCTGTTTCAGTTGGCTGAACGCTTCGGACAGCGTTTCGGAGACGAGCCGCCGGTCCGGGATGGCGGGCCCACCCCCGAAGAGCAGGCGCTCAGCGAACAACGGGCGTCAGAGGTCGATTGCGCGCTGCGTGTCGTGCGCTTGATCGCGGCAGACCCCAGCCTGGCCGCGGATCTGCGCGCCTCTGCCAACTACCTGGCTGGCAATCTGGAGTTTCTACGCGGCGACTACCGCACGGCGGTGAAGAGCTACGATGCGGCTCTGCGCATCATTCCCGGCTTGCCGCTCGATGCGGGAACCCCGGTGGGCCGCGACGCAGCCCACAATCGAGCGATAGCGCTGCGGCGGATTCAAGAAGAAGATGAGCGTGACGCGGGGCCGCCGGACGCGGGGCCACCCGACGCGGGGCCACCCGACGCTGGGCCACCCGACGCAGGGCCTCCGGATGCGGGTGATCAGGATGACGCCGGCAAGCAGGACCCGAAGCCCGACGGCGGTGACGAGCAGCCGGACGCGGGCGCACCCGATCAACCCGATGCTGGAGCCGATGCAGGTCCTCCGGACGCGGGTGCACCCGAGCCACAACCCCAGAACGATGCTCAGGCAAACCAGGACGAGCGGCTGCTGGATCAGCTGGAGCAGGCACCGACGTTGCAAGAGCACGACGCCAAGAATCGAGCGCTTCAGGGTCGCTCATCGGGCATGGAGGACAAGTGAGTCGCCTGCTCCATGGGCTCGCCGTGGCGTGCGCCGTGAGCGCGGCGCGACCGGCCTTTGCCCAAGTAGAAGTGGAGACGCGCTTCAGCTCGAGCCGCGTGGGAGCCGGTGAGCCCTTCCAGCTTCAGCTTCAGGTGCTCTCGTCCACGGGTGAGGAGCCCACGGGCCCGCGCCTGCCCGTACCCACGGGCATCCAGGTGCAGGGCCCGAGCTTGCGCCGCCAGTCGCAGGTGTCGATCACGAACGGCCGCATGGTGCAGAACAGTGGCGTGACCGCTACCTGGACGCTCATCGCGGATAGACCCGGTACCTATCGCCTCGGTCCCCCTAGCATGGACGTGGGCGGACAACGCCACGCGGGCAAACAGGTGGTGATCACCGTGGTTCCTCAAGGCTCCGCCGTTCCGTCGCCGCGCGGCGTTCCTCACGGCAGGATGCCCTTTGACCCGTTTCAGTTCTTCGATCCGTTCGGCGGTGGTTCGCCCTTTGGTCGCTCGCCCTTCGAGGACGATCTGCAGCCGAGCACGCCGCAATTTCCACCCGAGCTCGCCGTCGAGCGCGCTCTCGACCCCACGGCCTTCGTCATCGCGCGCGCCAAGCCTCAGCGCGTAGTGCTGGGGCAGGCCGTTCGGCTGTCCGTGTATGCGTACGGCAGCCGCGGCCCATTTGCACCGGCGGAGACCGAGCCCAGCCGCGAGGGCTTCCTGGCGTACGCAGTGGACCTGGAGCAATCGCACATCTACCAGCTGCCGATCGAAGATCGGCAGTGGTTCGGCGCCAAGATTAGTGAGTATGTCCTCTTCCCCATCAGGACCGGGAACCTGCGTATTGGCTCGGTGCGAGTTTCGTTCAGCGGGCGAGGCTATCCAGCCAGTGGCGCGGGCGGACTGCCACGTGAAAGCCAGCCGGTCGAGGTCACGGTGGTCGAGCCACCCCTCGCTGGCCGCCCTCCTGGCTATCGTCTCGGCGACGTGGGCAGTTACAAGCTGTCAGCGAGCGTGGAACCGCGCTCGGTGCGTCAGGGCGAATCCGTCGCCGTGATCGCCAAGCTCGAAGGCGTCGGTAACGTGCCACCCAAGCTGAGCTTGCCCCAGCAGACCGGGGTGGAATGGATGGAGCCGACGGTCGTGGAAAAGATCGAGGCCCAGGCAGGCGTGGTGCGGGGGCATCGAACCTTTACCTTCGTCGTCAAAGTCGACCGCTCTGGCAGCGTCGACCTCGGCGAGCTCAGCCTTCCGTTTTACGACCCGGACCGGCGACGTTACGAGGTCGCCCGAGCCACGCTCGGCAGCGTCGAGGTCTCACCGAGCCCCAACGCCGGCCGCCCTGCGCCCACGAGTACCAAGGCCGAAGATCGCCTGAGCGGTTTGCTCGCTCCGGTCGCGAAGCTCGGGCAAGCGCCTCCGCCGCCGAGCTACTGGACGGACCACCGAAGCTTCTGGCTGCTCTTGCTCTCCGGTCCGCTGGGGGTGCTCAGCGCAGGTGGGTTGGTGCAGCTCGGCCGGCGCTATCGCCAGCGCTTCGCTGCGCGGCACGAGCGCCCCGAGCAGCGGGCCCTGCGGGAGCTCGCGAGCGCACGCGAGCACGCGGCGCGCGGTGAGCTGGTGGAAACGGCCGCCGCCGTGGAGCGCGCGGTGCACGTGGCCATCGAAGGCGCCACCACCATCAAGTCCCGCGGCTTGCTGCGCAGCGAGCTGGGTCCCGCGTTGCGTCAGCGGGGCGTGCCAACGGATGTGGCGGAGCAGACCGTCCGCGTGCTGGAGGCGACCGAGAGCGCCCGCTTCGTCAAGGCCGAAAGCGGCGCCGAGGCAGCGGATCTGCATCGCCAGGGCGCCGAAACCGTCAACGCCCTGCAGCGCGGACGTCGCGCATGAAGCTCGGCGTGGGGCTCCTGTTATGCGCCGCGCTGTTCGGCGCGGAGCCCGCTCTCGCCGCGGCGGCAGCGGAGCAGGCGGCGGAGCAGCAGGTAGCCGCGGCCATGCAGGCGCTGCAGCGAGGCGCCTACGACGAAGCGATTGGCGGGCTCGAGCTCCTGGCCGATCGCGGCTTCGTGCACCCGGATGCAAGCCTTTCGCGCGCCTACGCCTACGTGGAGCGCGCGCGTTCACACACGGGTGTTGCGGGCGACCTCGGGCGCGCCATCGCCGCGCTGGAGGAAGCGCGCTTGCTGCGTCCCTCCGAGCCCAAGATTGAAGCGGCCCTCGACGCCATGCGTGCGGAGATCGAGCTGCGGCGGTCGCGCAGTGGCAGCTCTCCCGTCGCGCAGCGGCCGTCCTTCGGGCGCGCGGTGGTGGGGCTCGTACCGGAAAACGTCTGGGCCTTGCTCGCTGTCTTCGGCTCCACGCTGTTGACCGCCGGGCTCATCCTGCGCCGATGGGTGCAACAACGCGGCGCGGAGCTGGCCGGCGCGGTAGGCATCGTGGTCGGCTTCATCCTGCTGGTCGTGGCTGGCGCGCTCGCCGGACGCGCACGGCATTATCGTGTCAGCACCGAGCCCGCCGTCGTGGTGGTGCCCGAGGCCCGCCTGTTGAACGAGGCCGGTCTCCCGCTGAGAAATCCCCTGGCCGAGGTCATTCCCGAGGGTGCGCTCGTTAATGTGCACGCGCGTCACGACAAGCGTGCACGCGTGGAATTGGGCAGCGTCGAGGGTTGGCTGCTGCGCGCTCAGTTGCGCCCCTAGGCTACGCGGGTGCAGCCATGAGCCGCGCCCTGCTGGCTTTCGGCTCCGCGATGTTGCTCGCGGGCTGCGCCACACGCGAGCCGCCCGCTGCGCGCAAGCTGCCGCAAGAGGCGTCGAGTCGCGCCCTGACGACGCCGAGCGCTCCGGCTATCGCGAGCTCGCAGGCGCCGCTCGCCAGCTCGCCCCCAGCCCTCGGTGCGACGGCAGCGTCCGCCGCGCCTTGCGGTGCGCTCGGCTGCCTGGCTTTTCCAAGCGTCGAGAGCGCATTTGCCCACGTGCTTGCCTCCAATCCGCGCATCTTGGCGGTCGGCGAGATCCACGCGCAGAAGGGCAGCGCGCCAGTTCCCTCCGCCACGCGCCGATTCACCGAGCAGCTCTTGCCTGCGCTCGCGGGGAGGGCCAGCAATCTGGTGCTGGAGCTATGGGTAGCCAGCGGCAAATGCGGCAAAGTCGAACAGCGCGTGGCCGAGCAACAGCGCCCGGTGAGCGAGGGTCAAGCGCAGGGCAACCAGGGTGAGTTCGTCGCGCTCGGACGTCGGGCGCGCGAGCTCGGGATCGAACCGCAAGCTCTGACGCCCTCGTGCGACGAATACAAGGCCATCGCCAGCGCGGGTCCAGCGGACATCGACCGCATGCTGCAGATGATCGCCGAAGCAACCCTGCGACAGCTGCAGCAGTTGCTCGCGCTGCCGAGCACCGCGGATCCAACCATGCTCCTCGCCTACGGAGGCGCTTTGCACAACGATGTGCTTCCCCGTGCAGGCCGCGAGCACTGGGCGTTCGGCCCCCAGCTGCGCGCCAGCATGCAGGGCCGCTACGTCGAGCTCGACCTCGTGGTCCCCGAGCACATTCGCGACAGCGAGAGCTTCCGCTCGCTGAGCTGGTACGCCGCGTACGACCGCCAACGGCACGGCACGCACGCCACCCTGCTCAACCCGCACCCGGGCTCCTTCGTGTTGGTCTTCCCGCGAACCGCAGCTGATCCTGCAAAGGACCCGGCGGGCACTGCGGAGCCGGGGGCGCGATGATGCGGCCTGGATCAAGCGACATTGTCAGCGTCGCAGGCGATCGGAAGCTCCCTTGATCTATCGCTTGCAAAACCGGACTCAGCCGTACGCTTGGGGCTCGCACCACTTCATCGCCCAGCTGTGTGGCAAGGCGGCGCCAAGCAGCGAACCCGACGCCGAGATGTGGATGGGGGCGCACCCATCGGCGCCCTCCGAAGTGATTGGCGACGACCGACCCGCGTCCTTGCTCGAGCTGCTGACCGCGGACCCCCAAGGCCTCTTGGGGGAGCCTGTTGCTCGACGTTTCGGCACATTGCCCTTCCTGCTCAAGGTGTTGGCAGCGGAACAGCCGCTTTCGCTGCAGGCCCACCCGACCCTGGCGCAAGCGCGCGAAGGCTTTGCGAAGGAGGAGCGACTGAGCGTCTCTCGGTCTGCCCCGACCCGCAACTACAAGGACGATAATCACAAGCCCGAGCTCGTCGTCGCGCTGACGCCGTTCAGTGCGCTGTGCGGCTTCCGCCCGCTCTCGAGCACGCGTCCGCTGATAGCCGAGCTCGACCTGCCCGTCATCACGGAGGCATTGACGCCGCGTGCCAACGAGACTTCGGAGCAGACGCTCCAGCGGGCGTTTACCCGCTGGTTGAGCGCGCCTGCCGGCGAGAACGCCCCGCTCGTGTCCGCGATCGCTCATCGCGCCTCCGAGCTCGTGCACGGAAACAGCGCCTTTGCGGCCGAGCTGGGCTGGTTGGCGCGACTTGCTGCGCTGCACCCCGGCGATGCTGGCTGCGTCTGCGCCTTGCTGCTCAACCTGATTGAGCTCTCTCCAGGGCAGGCGTTGTATCTTCCCGCGGGAAACCTGCACGCTTATCTGCGGGGCGCGGCCATCGAGATCATGGCCAACTCCGACAACGTGCTGCGTGGCGGGCTCACCTCGAAGCACGTCGACGTTGCCGAGCTCCTGCGCGTGCTCGACTTCAGCGAGGCCGCGGTGCGCCCGCTCGAGCCCCGAGCCCGGGGCCCGAGCGAGGTCTTCTATGCCACGCCCGCGGAAGAGTTCGAGCTTTCCTCGTTCGAGCTGACTGGGGAGCTGGCGGTGCAGCCTTCGCGCGGTCCGGAAATAGTGCTCGTGACGCGCGGCGAGGTGAGCCTGCGTGCCGGCGAGCACGCCCTCACGCTGCCACGCGGGCAGTCCGCGTTTCTCCCCGCGCGGGTCGCTGCCTACAGCCTGTGCGGTGACGCCACGGTCTTCCGTGCCAGCGTGCCCCCGTAGCGTGACCGCGCACGGAGCTCGCCCGTCACACACCCAGCAGTAGCAGTACTTGCAACATGGGGCGGCCGCTCGCATTCGACACCTGACGCACCGCCAGG
>DASQDA010000493.1:0-2790 GCA_035634435.1 Polyangiaceae bacterium | reverse complement strand
TGGCGCGCGCTCACAGCAACTCGTACGTCGAAGAGCTGCTGCGCATGCCGCGCATCGCGCGCGAAACGCTCGAGCACATGGCGGAAACCGCCGACGAGCGCAACGGTGAGCTGGTGGCGACCAACGAGCAGCTCATGCTTGCGCATCCCACGGTCATCGAAAAGCTCTACATGAACAAGCGCGTGCGCATGTCGACCGCCGATCGGCTGATCGAGCTTGCCGTGCGCAATGGGCTGGAGCTGGCCCTTCCCGCGTTCAAGGAGGCGGCACAGGCGATCAAAAACGAGCTCATTCCCGAAGCCTCGCCCGAGCCCACTTACGACGACGTGTTGTTTTCACAAGCCGACCGCGTGGCGAGCGGCAATGCCCTCGACGCGGACGAAGACACTCACGAGCTGGATGAAGAAGGCGAAGAACGCGTGCGCCAGAAGTTCGTCCCACTCCATGCCATCGTGCTCCAGCTCACGGTGACTCAAAAGATCCGCAGAGCAACGCTAGGCACGGCAGCCGAGCGCTTGCTCCTCGTCCGCGATCCCAACCGCTTGGTTTCCCACGCGGCCGTGAAGAGCCCGATGATGCGTGACAACGAGGCGGTCGTGATCAGCGCAAGCCGTGCGGTGTCCGAAGACGTGCTGCGGCTCATCTCGCAGAACAAGGAGTTTACTCGCCGCTACCAGGTCAAGCTCAACCTCGTGAGCAATCCGCGCACGCCGTTCACATTCGCGTGCCGCTTTCTTCCGCACTTGCGCGACACGGACGTGCGCTTGCTGGCCAAGAGCAAGAACGTGAGCGGAGCCATTGCACAAGCTGCCGAGCAGCAGATGTCTCGCAAACAGGGCAAGGGCGGAACCCGCCAGTAGTCTGCGAGCTCGACTGCGCCACCCGCTGTGACGCAGAGAGCCGCCAGCACGACCTGCCTCGAAAGCTCACGGCGTCCTCGAGGGACCCCGCTGAGCTTCCGAGGCGTGCTGTCTTGCTACGTTAGTGACGCCATCAGCCTGGGCTGCCCGCGGGCGCCGCGGTACCGCCCGTGCTGCCGCCGCCGCCCGTTCGCGGGCCGATGATGATCTCGACGCGGCGATTGTTCGCGCGGCCCTCGGGGGTGTCATTGCTGGCCAGCGGCTGGCTTTCGCCCTTGCCCAGCGCTCGAATGCGGTCGGTCTTCACGCCACGGCTGATGAGGTACTGGCGCACCGAATCGGCCCGCGCTTGCGACAGCGTCAGGTTGTTCTGATCCGAACCTTGTGAATCGGTGTGCCCTTCGACGACGATGGTCTGATCGTCGTGCACCTCCTCCAAGGCCTTCGCGACGCTGTCGAGCTTGTCCCGTGCGATCGGCAAGAGCTCCGATTTGCCCGTGACGAACAACACGGAGCCGTCGAGAGTGATGACGGTGCCGCGAGACTCTTCCTTGACCTTGGCGATCTCGGCGAGGCTTGCCATGGCCGCAGCAGCCCGCTTCTCGGCAGCCAGGCGCGCCTCGCGCTCCTTGGCCAGCTCACCCTTGAACTGCTGTCCCTGGGTTTCCAGGTCACGGCGCGCGGTCGAGAGGCTGCCCTGGGTCTGCTCGAGCGACGACTCGGCACGGCGGCGGAGCTCGTCCAGACGCTGTTTGTACGCAGCATCTGCCGCAACGCGATCGCGCTGGGCTTTCTCGATATTGCCGTGAGACTCGGCGATCTCAGATTGTCGCTGGGCCACGTAAGCGAGACTCTTTTCCTCGAAGGAGCCCGGGCTGTCCGCGTGAGCACGCTCGGCGCGATCAAGCGCTTGCTTGGCGGAAAGAACGCGATCCGGCGCGTACTGGTTTGCTTGCGACGTGCGGGCCCGATCATAGGCGCGGCGCGCGTCCACCAGCTGTGGCGAAGGGGCGCTGCTGCCGCAGGCGATGATGAACGCGAGCGGAAGAGCCGCAGAAAGTAAAGTCAGACGTTTCATGGTTTCCATCTCCTCGTTCGCGAGGTCATTCCTTCCGCTCCAAGGTCGTTATCTGTTGCACCGCCTGCTGGGCGTCGGCTTGAGCCTTGTTTTCGCGGGTCAGGGTCAGCGCAAGCTCCGCGTCGATGCGGGCGCGCTCGAGCACCAGACGTGCCTCTTCCTCATCACCCTCTCGCAACAGTGCTTCAGCTTGCTTCATCTGGTCGCGCGCAAGCTTCAGGTGGAGCGCGCCTCGCGGTTGGTTTTCCGCACCGACAGCTTCGGCCGCACTGATGGCCGATTGTGTCTCTGTGACCTTAGCGGGCGGCAATGCGCTAGAGCCGCAGCCCGTCACGACGAGGAGAGCGCCAAGCGCACCCAACGTGGTAATCGATTTCATTAAACTCCTCCAAAGAACGGACCGTTCGTAAGTCCTCGTGCCGGGCCCAAGCAATGAGTGGGCCAAGCGAGACGCGCTGAAATCCCTACAGCAGCGCACCGAACCGGGGCATCAAGCTACAGCGCGGCGGAATTGTCAATCTCGGCACCTCGCGCGCGCAGCTTTTCAGAGTTGGCCACGGCCGCGGCCATCCGTCAGTCGGGTGTGGGCAACCTGCCGCTTCGCCTGTCTTGAGCGGCGACGCGCGCGGCGCGGATTTCGTCGGCCTGCTTCACTTTCTGCGGATCCACCAGAAAGGGCGAGACGCGCTCCGCACGCTCGAACTCGAGCTTGTACTTCTGCGCTTCCAGTCGCGACTTGAAGGGACCGACACGCACGCGGTGCCACAGGCCGCGCTCGGGAACATAAGCGGCTTGGCGGAAGGCGCGGTGACCACGCCGACGCAGGTCAGCGACCAACTGGTCCGCGTCGGG
>DASQDA010000492.1:0-2901 GCA_035634435.1 Polyangiaceae bacterium | reverse complement strand
GCGGTGGCGGCCAGCACGCGGTCGCCGACGTCGTGGCCGTAGGTGTCGTTCACCTTTTTGAAAAAGTCGATATCGCAGATCAGAAGGCTCAATGGCTTCTTGAAGCGCGTCGCGCTCTTCAGCTTCTGGGTCGCGATATCCGTCAGCGCGCGTTTATTCAGCAGGCCGGTGAGTCCGTCGAGGGTGGCGAGCTCCTCGAGCTTCTTCAGCATGCGCGCGTTGGCGAGGGAAACGGCGACGTGGCTGGCCAGCACCTCCAGCGTCGGCCGCACGGAGTCGCCGAAAGCCGATCGGCGCTTCGAGCCCAACACGAGCGTGCCGAGGGCGCGTTCGTGCACCAGCAAGGGCAAGACGAGGAGCGACGGCATGGGTGGCGGCGCGAGCCTGCGCGAAAAGACGACCTGCCGAGCCGGCTCGTAGTCACCGCGATAGGGCAGCGCGTGTCGATTCGCCACCACCATGGAGACGAGACCCGTGTTGTGCCGGAAGCGTTGACCGACGAGCTCGTCGGCACCATCGCCGCTCGCAGCGCAGATCTCGTGCTCGGCGCTGTTCTTGTCGAACAGCGTCACGACCGCGAAGTCGAAGGCAGCGAATTCGCGCGCCCCGTTGACTCCGGCTTCTATTACCTGGGCTTCCGTGGTGGCAGCGGCCAGAGCGTTGGCGGCGCGGTAGAGCTTGCCTTGCTCGACCTTGGCGCGCTCGAGCTGCACGAAGATGCGCTCATTTTCGATGGCACGCAGAATGAAGCGCGCGGCCCCCTGCAGCGTTTCCTCCTCGTCGCGGGTGAAAGCCTCGGTGGACGAGCGGTCAACCACCAACAGTCCTCGCGGCTGCCCGTGCTCGATGAGCGGGGTGGCACAGGCCGAGCCAATCGCCGGCCGTTGAGCGTAGTAGGGAACGTGCACGTAGGCCTTCGGTCCAGCTACGGAGAGCTGGGCTCCCTGGGCCAGGGCGGCGCCGAGAATGCCGTCGCGGGCGCCGAACGGCCCCGGGAAGATGGCCTCCTCGTCCGTCGAGAGCTCTTGAATCTCGAGCTGCGCTCCCGCGCTGTCGAGCGCGAGCAACATCGCCGTGCGGAGTCCCAGCATGCGCCGCAGCAGGTTCAGCGCGAACTCGACGGCCTGGTGGATCTCGTCGACACCCGAGCGCAGCAGCCGCTCGGCGTCCTGGCTCGAGCCACTCACCGCGTGCTCTGCCGCGCTGGGTGGTCCGAGGAGCCGATAGGTGCGTGCCGCCTCCCGCATCTTGCGAAGCTCGGTCTCGATGCGTAGCCGCGACACCTTGCGGACGCGGGCGATCTCCGCGCGGAAGACCAGCATGTTGAGCAGGGCGAAAACGGCGAGCAGCGCCGCATGCGTGAGCAGGCGCGTTTCGCTCTTCTCCTGCAGCCCGTAGCCGTGCAACCCGGCCTCGAGCAGCACGGCGAAGAGCACGGTGGCGCCTGCCGCCAGCGGTCGCGCGAAGCTCGCCGTCAACATGGCGAGGGCATAGACCAGGGGATACAGCGGCCCGTCCAGGCCGTCCGGCGCGCGCACGACGAGCGTGTAGGCGACCACGGTTAGGTGAGCGAACAGCTCCAGATCGAGACGCGTGATGTCGGGCTCGGCAGGCTGCCGGATCAGCCGCTGCCAGGCGCGATAGCCGGTGGACAGAGCCAGCCCCAGCAACACGGCGACCTCCAGCGGCGCAGGCAGAGCGCTCCGCGTGGTCACGACGAGGTAGGCGGCGAATGCGCCAGCGAGCGCTGTTCCGGAGGCGCGGGCAATGAGCCGCTGCGCCCACAGCGCACACTTCACGAGGGGATCCATGCGAGCCTCTCGCCGTAGCAGCAGCCGCGGCGAACGGCCCAATTTCGCGCGTGTATCGGCCAGCGCGACGCGCTGAACCACGGTCAAGGCCCGTCTGCGCGGAAATGGGCGCTGCGCGGGCACACGAGGCACTAAGGTTGTGGCCATGCGTGCTGGGCTTCGGCTCCAGATTGTGGTGCTGCTCGGTGGGCTGCTGCTGCTGGCTTTCGTGCCGCTGTACGTGGCTGTCGCCACCTACACCAGCGTTGCGCTTCGGCAAATCCGCACGGCTCACGCCAGGGCGTTGGGCCAGAGCGTCGCGCGTCACGTCGTGGAGCTCCAGGCCCACAGTTCGTCACAGCCGCTCGTCAGCCTGCTGGTCAACCAGGTGAAACGTGGCGCCGCCGAAGCACTCGTTGCGTACGACGGCCAGGGCGGCGTGCTGGCGAGCGCAGGTGACCGAGCGCTGATCGGAGCGTTGACGGCCAGGCGCGATACCACGCAGGCGAGCTCCTTCGAGGTGAAGCTTGCGCGTGGTCGAGCCCTGGCCGTCGTGGTGCCAGGGGCCGCGGGTGCCGTACTTGCCGTCGTGCGCCTGGACGACACTGCGGGCGCCGAGCCGCTGCTCGATCTGCTGGCGCTCTATACAGCCGTGGTCGGAGCGGCCTTGCTGCTGGTGGCGTACTTCGCTCTCACGCGCCTGATCGTTCGGCCGCTGGACGCACTCTCGCGCGCGGCCGAGCGCGTGGCTGCGGGCGCTCGGCGCTTGACCTTGCCATCCACTCGGGTGCGCGAGCTGGCAGAGCTCGCCGGCAATCTGCGCGCCATGACCGAACGCCTGTTGTCCGAGGAGGAAGCGCTGCGGCGCAAGGTGGGAGAGGTCGAGGCGGCGACCACTCACCTGCGCGAAACGCAGGACCGACTCGTGCGCTCCGAGCGACTGGCATCGGTTGGGCGCCTCTCAGCAGGGGTGGCCCATGAAATCGGCAACCCCATCTCCGCGCTAATGGGGCTGCTCGATCTGCTGCTCGCCGGTGGGCTCGAACCGGACGAGCAGCGCGACTTCCTGCAGCGCATGCGCAAGGAGACCCTCCGCGTTCACGGCATCTTG
>DASQDA010000491.1:0-1841 GCA_035634435.1 Polyangiaceae bacterium | reverse complement strand
CCGCGTTCGCAGGCGCTAGCCAGGCCCTCGGGGTGCTGTCGGTGGCACGCCGACAAGCGCTCCGCGACTCACTCGAGGGCGGACGTCGAAGCGCTCTCGATCGCTATCTGCAAGCCGGCGATGCCATCGAATCCCGCTGGCTCGTGCTGCGCACGCTGAGCATCGGTCTGACGGCTCTCTGGGTCGCTGCCGAGCTTCCACCCAGTTGGGGTGGTTGGCTAAACCCGGCCGCAGCTCTGAGTGCGGTCATGGCGTATGCCATACCCGGCGAAATCGCGCGTGGCCTCGCCTCGCGCGACGCGGAGCGTGCTGCACCCGTGCTCCTGCAGCTGCTGCGACCGTTGGAGTTGCTGGCGACCCCCATCTCCGCGCCCATCCTGTGGCTGAGCCGAATGGTGGGTCTGCTCATCGTGCCGCAGCCCACCCGCGCCCCGGGCGTGACCGAGACCGAAGTCGAGATGATCGTGACCGAGGGTGAGCTGAACGGCTCGCTCGCCCACGAGCAATCGGAAATGATCCGAAACGTTCTCGAGTTCGGCGACGTCACGGCAGGCCAGGTCATGGTTCCGCGTACCCAGGTGACGGCGTTCCCCCTGGAGATGCCACTCGAGGAGGTCCTTCAGAGCATCGCTGAAGTGAGCCATTCACGTTATCCGGTGTACCGGGGCAGCGTCGACAACGTGATCGGCATCCTCTACGCCAAGGATCTGCTGAGCGGCGCCGCCAGCAACACCCTTTCGGGCCGCACCCTCGAGGGTCTGTTGCGAACGCCCGTGGCCTTCGTGCCCGAGAGCCAATCCGCGAGCAGCGTGCTCAAGGATATGCGCGCTGGCCGCCACCACATGGCGATCGTCATCGACGAGTTTGGCGGCATGAGCGGTCTGCTCACGCTGGAGGACTTGCTGGAGCAGATCGTCGGCGACATCCGCGATGAGCACGACGACGAAGACCCGCCCATCGTGGACGTCGGTGACGGGCGGCTCGTGGTCGACGCGAGTGTTCCGATCGCCGATCTGAGCCGGTATCTCGGTGCAGAGCTCCCGGCCGACGGCGACTATCACTCACTGGGAGGCTACATCATCGCGCAGCTCGGACGCGTGCCCGAGGTAGGCGCGCAGTTCTCGGCGCTGAATTTGAACTTTTACGTGCGCGAAGCCGATGACCGTCGCGTGTCCAAGGTGGAGATCACGCGTTTGACGCCGGCGGAGTCCATCGCGCCGCGCTCGTCCGCGTCGCGTATCACGGCTGCCTGAGCCATCGCGCCGCCAGTCGTAGGCGTCGAGCGCTGCGAGCCGGGTTGGGTGCCCGACTCGCAGAGAAGCTCAGCTCTCGCGACCGATCTGCTTGAGCTGCTCGGTCAACTTTTGCCCCGAGCTGATGAGACCGGCCTTATCCACACCGGGCGTGTCATCGCCACGCAGCACCGTCTCCAGGTCATTCAGCTCGCGGCGTAGCTTGAAGAGCGTGTCGGCTGGGCACACGCCGCCGTGCGTCGTCGGGTCGACCGGCACGAACACGGGCGGGTCGCTCACCGGATTGCCGGAGGAGTAGCGCTTCAAACGCGCCTCTTCTTTGCCGCTGCCGAGCTTCACTTCCTCCGGCCACTTATCCTTGGCGAGGAAGGGTGGGATCGTCTGCATGGCTGCCCACGGGCCGTTAGGTCCATTGGTCAGAAGAACACCCCAGCGAACCTGCGGCTTGTCCCGCTGCTCGATGAGCTCGAGGATGCCCTTCTTGGCACCCGTCATCACGTTCTGAAGCTTTTCCTTCTGCTCGTTCGCTTCGGTGGCGTGGTGCGCGTACTCGACCAGCATGGAGACAACCTCCGGGCGGAAGCGGCC
>DASQDA010000490.1:0-3876 GCA_035634435.1 Polyangiaceae bacterium | reverse complement strand
GGCAGCGGCGGCAAGGCAGGCTCCGGCGGCACGGCAGGCTCGAGTGGCACAGCAGGCTCGAGCGGCACAGCAGGCTCGAGCGGCACGGCTGGCTCGGGCGGCACGGCTGGCTCGGGCGGCAGCGGAGGAAAGGCGTGTGGCTGCAGCGGCACGGCGGGCTCAGGCGGCACGGGCGGTATGGGCATGGCCGGAGAAGGCGGCGCTCCAGGCGATGAGGAGGGCGGCGCCGGCGGCACGAGCGAACGGGTGGCGGTGAACCTCGCGATGGCCAAGCCTTCGTTGAGCGACAGCCAGGAAGCCTGGAACCCCAGCCCGCGCGGCAATGACGACAACATCACGACCCGCTGGTGCGCCGCCAACGGACTCACCGGGCATTGGTGGCGCGTGGATCTCGGCGAGGTCTACGAGCTCAGCGAGATCGAGATCGTCTGGGAAGCGCACGCCACGTTCAAATACACGGTCGAAGTGTCGAACGACGACGCGACCTGGACCCTCGCGGTAGACCAGACGGCGAACGACGTTGCCGCACAGACCACACGGGCGCCGCTCGCCCAGACCGCGCGCTACGTCCGCGTGACGAGCACCGGGATCATACCCACGTGGCGCTGGGCGAGCTTCTTCGAAGCGCGTGTGCTCGGGTATCTGTGAAGTCACGCGCCCACTGACCCCGGGCCTTGCAGAAGCGAGGCTCGGGGACCCTGGTAGAGCCGTTGCTCGAGTCTGGTGCTGTCATCGCTCGCCGGCGGCACCGTTGAGCGAGCGCCGCGCTACAGCTCGCTGTCGAGACGAAGCACGCGGTTGGCTAGTCTGTCGACGAAGTAAATCTTGTGGTCGGGCCCCACGGTGATTCCTGCAAGCCCACCGGCCTTTACCTCGGCAACATGCACTGCGGCGAGCGACTCGCCCTGCATGCTGAGCTTGTGGATGATGCTCGTGTCCGCGTCTGTCACGTACAACGCGCCGCCGCTGATGGCGAGGCCCGAAGGGCGCGACAAGGCAGCGGATGCGGGGCTGAGCTCGTTGAGGCTACCGCCACGCCTGTCCTTGGCCCGCCGAGCTCGCTGCGAGCGAGCGCGCTCTCGGTATTCGCCGGGACCGGTCAGGCGCGCTTGGGGTCTCCGGAAGGCTTTCTACCTGGCGCTCGGCGATGCCCGGCAATGGAGCGCTGGAGCGCATATTGGCCCTTTCAAGTGTCCTTGCTGGAACGAGCAGGTCGCCATCCGCTCGATGCCGCGCAGTGCCTTGCCCCTCCCGCGGCGCGCGGAGCGCGACGCTTGGGAGCGGGCGGCGGCACGCGCAGGCGGCGACGCCGCCGAGCATGGCGCGGGGTGGGCACCTCCTGGAATGGAGGTGTTCATCAAGGCTCTTTACTCGTCCTAGCGCTGCTGAGGAGGAATTTTGTGGCGTGCGGCGTGTCCCAGGTCGGGAGTCTGCTCGTCGAGTGAGGGGGCGAGCCGAGCCGGCGCCGTCCTTCTGCCTGACAGAGGCACGATCCTGTGGTCCACTCTGCGTTGATGCCTTCGATTAACTTGGATTCACTCAAAGGATTGAGCGGGCTTTCGGCAGCCCTGGGAATCGTCGCGAGCCTCGGCCTAGTGGCGGCTTGCTCGAGCGATTCGGACGACGGCAACGGCGGCACCGGCGGGTCGAGCAGCGGTGGCACGCCGGGGGCGGGCGGTTCACAGAGCAAGGGCGGCACACCCGGCAACGGCGGTACGCCCAGCAACGGCGGCAGCGGCCCGAGCGGTGGAGCGCAAAACAACGGTGGCTCGTCCAGCGGTGGCTCATCCAGCGGTGGCTCGTCGACCACCGGAGGCACTCAGAGCAACGGCGGCATGGCTGGCGCTGGCGCTGGCGGCGCCGGAGGCAATGCCGGCGGGGCAGGTGCGGGCGGGACACCCTCGGGTGGACAAGGCGGCGGCGCTGGAGCGGCGGGGAGCGGCGCCGGTACCGCGGGGGCGGTCGGTGTCGCCTGCCCAGCCGGCGCCACCTTTTGCTCGGGCTTCGAGGACACCACACTGCCAACGGGCGCGGTCTACAAGGCGAACGCAGCGCCGGGCGACTGGGGCCGCGACTTCGCGGTGGATACCACCCTTTTCCGCAGCGGTAGATCGTCGTTGCGCGTCAAGGGGGGTGACGAGGCGGGCATCTCGGGCATGTACCGGATGCTTGCGGTGCCAACACCGGGCGCGGCGTTCTGGGTGCGCTTCTACATCCAGCAAACGGAGCTCGATATCGGCGGCATGGGGCACAACGTCTTTGCTGGCGCAGCGGGAAGCGACGAGCCGAACGACGCCGTGATGGTCGAGTTCGCCGAGGACGTCGGCGTTGCCTTCAACTCCAAGGACGTCGTGCGCTGGCCGGCCGGCTTTGGGCGCACGGCCACCGGCGGCACGATGCCCTTCACGTTGCCGAAGGGCATGTGGCACTGCATCGAGATCTCGTATGACAGCGCGACGCGGGTGCAGAAGTTGTTCGTGAACGGCACCCAGCAGATCGACGCAACCGACTTCCCGGCAGCGTCGGGCGTGAGCGTGCCTTTCAAGAACTTCAAGTTCGGCTTCAACCAGCTGCACGGCCCCGCACGCAAGGTCTGGTACGATGACGTGGCGGTCGCGGCCGCGCGTATCAACTGCTTGTGAGCGTGCGTGCCGGCCGCGTGAGAGGCTCGTGACTGGACGGCCCCCGTCGACTCAGTAGAGCACCGAGCCGCCGCATCCTTCGACGCGGCGGGAGAGGTGCGTGAGCTCAGTGGTTGATCTTCGAGCGCGGCAGCTTGTTCGACTCTGAGGGGTGGCGAAGTGTCGGACCGTGGGAGTTGAGCCCCGCGTCCGGTCCTTTGCCGCCCTTCTCCATGTCGCGGCTGCGGTCCGTGCGATGTGTGGTGCGTGCAGCCCCGGGCGAGGCCTGCTCTTTCTGGATCTCGGCACGCTGGTCGGGCTCTTGCTTCGATGGTTTTCCTTTGTTGGCCATTCTGGGCTCCTTCGCTCCCGGGAATGTCTGCAGCTTTCGCGCCAGCCGGTGACGCGCCGCCGACGCGCGCTTCCGGGGCTGCGCTGCCCCGGTGACGACGCGCTGGCGCTCCGTTTCGAGTCCTGTTGCGCTCTCTGGGCGAGCGGAGCGTGCCTCGTCGGGGCATCCGGCCACGTGTCTGCGAGGCACCCGTCGCGCCGGCCCGCGCTTTTTGTGAGGGAGAGTATCCTTCCCCCGGCGGCGTTCGCTCTTTCAGAATGAGCATGGAAACCTTCGCCCAACGGCGTCTGTTCGTGTCGATGATGGTTTCACTTGACGGCTACATCGAGGGTCCAGAGCGCCAGCTGGACTGGACTCTCGACGACGACCCCGCCTTTGACCAGTACTGTGACGAGATGCTCGACGCGGTCGGGCTCGGGCTTTTCGGTCGGCGCGCCTACGAGCTGATGCTGAGCTACTGGCCCAATGCCGAGGCGAACCCGCGTTCTGCGCGTGAGCTCGAGTTTGCTCGCAAGATGAACGCGCTACCGAAGGTCGTGCTCTCGCGCACGCTCGAGCGTGCAAGCTGGAACAACACGCGCGTGGTGCGCGACGGGATTGCAGAAGCCCTGCGCGAGCTGAAGCGTGAGCCGGGCAAGCCCATTGCGGCGTGGGCGGGGGCTGGCTTGGTGGCGACGCTGGCCAAGTATCAGCTGATCGACGAGTACCGCTTGATCGTTCACCCTGTCCTGCTGGGCCAGGGCACGCCGATGTTTCGGGATCTCGAGCAGCGGCAGCGGTTGCGCTTGACCAGGACCACCCAGCTCGGTCGCGAGCTGTGCGTCCTGTGCTATGAGCCTGTCGCGCCGTGAGTGTTGCGCCGCCAAAGCTCGCGCGCTTGAGCCAAGACGTTCAGGCGTCGAG
>DASQDA010000489.1:0-10583 GCA_035634435.1 Polyangiaceae bacterium | reverse complement strand
GCTACACACTGTTTCCCTGGCTGAGCGTCAAACGTAACGTGATGTTCGGGCTCCGAATGAAGGGCCTTGGTCGCGCGAAGGCCGAGCAGAAGGCGCGCGAGTGGCTCGACATCGTGGGACTATCAGCGGTCTCGGACCACTATCCCGCGCAGCTATCGGGCGGCATGAAGCAGCGCGTCGCGATCGCGCGCGCTCTCGCCAACGAGCCGCGCATCTTGCTGATGGACGAGCCCTTCGGTGCCCTCGACGCGCAGACCCGTGCCAGCATGCAGGCACACCTCTTGCGAATCTGGGAGACCGTCGATGTCACGATCCTGTTCATCACGCACGACCTTGACGAAGCCATCTACTTGTCCGACCGCGTGGTGGTACTAGGCGCCAACCCGGGGCGCGTCCTGGAAATCATCGAGGTACCCGTGGCTCGTTCGCGCCACCCCGAGCAGTTCTTGTCCGGACACTTTCTGGCGGCGAAGAAGCGCTTGCAGCAATTGATCCATCACCACGATACAGCGGCGAAGCCGGACGCCAGCAGCTTGAGCTCCGCCGCAGCTTGAGCCTTGACGACGCGGGCCTGCAGCGCCGCTGAACACACGCTCCAGTCACAGGCGCCGCCTGCCCGGTAGCCGCAGCATCTTGCTAGATTCGCCGGTCGAGGCGGAAAGCTTGGTGGCTGACGCTCGCCGCGCTGACGGCCCTACGCTAGACGCAGGTTCCAGCCCTTGCTTGAAGAGGAAAGATGAAAGAGGTCGGTTCCCCGTCGGTGATCCTGGAAGAGCAACTGCGTGGTGGCCAGATGTGGTCGCGGGTCCTTCGTCGGGGTCAGCGCCTGCGCCTGACTGACCTCGAGGGTGGCGCAGCGGTCGCGGCGCTCTTCTACAACGCCGAGCAGCTCACGGAGCGTTACAACATGCCGGACACGCTCAAGGCGCAGCAGATCGCGCGCTTGACGCACGGCTTCGTCTTGTACTCGGACATGGGCCGCGTCCTGTGCTCGATCGTCGCCGACACCTGTGGCTGGCACGATACGGTCACCGGTCACGCCAGCCGCCGGCACAACGAGAAAAAGTACGGGGCTGGATCGTACCAGAGACTGCGCAATGACTTTTTTCGCTCGACGCGCGACAACTTGCTGACCGAGCTTGGCAAGTACGAGCTGGGCCGACGCGACCTCGTGGCCAACGTGAACTTCTTCGTGCGGGTCGATTTCGACCCGAGCGGCAACCTCGCCTATCGCCTGGCTCATTCCCGCGCTGGCAACTACGTCGAGCTGCGTGCGGAGATGAACACGCTGGTGGTGCTGTCCAACACGCCGCATCCACTCGACCCCAAGCCAACTTATTCACCCGGGGCCGTCGGCTTGTCGCTGAGCGCCGGTAAGGCCGCAGCGAAAGACGATCCTTGCCGTACCTCGCGTCCAGAGAACGCACGTGGGTTCGAGCTCACGGAGGCTTACTTCCAATGACGGGAAAGACCATGCCGCTCATCGAGAGCCAGCTCAGTCCGGACTCCGCCATGCACGACGAGGTCGTGGAAGCGGGCGCGGGCTGGACTCATGTCGTTCGCCAAGGTCAGGTGCTTCGCATCGTGGATCTGGAGGGCAATCAGGCTGTCGATACCTTGTTTTACGCCGCCGATGACCCGACCGAGCGCTACAGCGCAGTGGACACCATCCGCGAGCAGGGCAACGTCTACCTGAGCACGGGCACACGTTTGCTGTCAGCCGAGTGCAATCCGCTGGTGACTATCGTGGCTGACACCTGTGGTCGCCACGACACGCTGGGCGGGGCCTGCGCCGCCGAGTCGAATCAAGTGCGCTACGCGCTCGACAAGAAATACATGCACAGCTGTCGGGACACATTTCTGCTCACGCTTTCGTGCTGCACAGAGCACATGACGAAGCGCGATCTCACCGCGAACGTGAATTTTTTCATGAACGTGCCGGTGACGCCCGAGGGAACGTTGACCTTCGAAGATGGGCTTTCAGCGCCGGGACGTTACGTGGAGATGCTCGCCGACCGCGACGTGCGCGTGTTGATTTCCAACTGTCCCCAGCTGAACAATCCGTGCAACGCCTACAATCCGACCCCGGTGCGCGTTCTGATCTGGGACGTCACGTCCTGACCGCGCCACCTTCGAGGCGGGACGCCGAGAAGCCCTTTATCTCACGAGTGCAGGTCCATGTTTGAAAGTGTTTTGATTGCCAACCGCGGCGAGATTGCCTGCCGCATCGCACGTACCTTGCGACGTCTCGGTGTGCGCTCGATCGCCGTCTACTCGGAGGCGGATCGGAGCTCGCGGCATGTGCTCGAGTGTGACGACGCCGTCTGCATCGGACCGCCCCCCGCCAAGCAAAGCTACCTCGATGGCGCTGCCATTCTCGAGGCTGCGCGTGCCAGCGGGGCTCGAGCGATCCACCCTGGTTATGGCTTTCTGAGCGAGAACGCCAGCTTTGCCGAGGCTGCCGCAGCCAAGGGGGTGACTTTCATCGGGCCCACGCCCGAACAGATGCGAAAGTTTGGCTTGAAACACACGGCGCGTGAGCTCGCCCAGCGCGCCGGCGTTCCCCTGCTTCCGGGCAGCGGATTGTTGGCGGACCTCGAGCAAGCGCGGAAGGCAGCGCGAAGCGTCGGTTACCCCGTGATGCTGAAGAGCTCCGCCGGCGGCGGGGGCATCGGCATGCAGATCTGTCGGGACGAGACCGAGCTCAGCTCGGCCTTCGAGGCAGTACGCCGCTTGAGCCGCAACAACTTCGGCGACGAGAGCGTCTTCGTCGAGCGTTTCGTCGAGCGCGCGCGCCACATCGAGGTGCAGCTCTTCGGTGACGGGCGTGGGCAAGTGGCGGCCCTTGGGGAGCGCGACTGCTCGGCTCAGCGGCGTAACCAGAAGGTCATCGAGGAAGCGCCCGCTCCCAATCTCGACCTGGCAGTGCGCCGCGCCCTCTCAAACGCAGCGGTGGCCCTGGGGCGCTCGGTCAGCTACCAGTCGGCGGGAACGGTCGAGTTCGTCTACGACGCGGCGCGCGGGGAGTTTTACTTCCTCGAGGTCAATACCCGGCTTCAAGTCGAGCAGGGGGTCACCGAGGCCGACCGCGGGCTCGACCGCGTGGAGTGGATGGTGCGCACGGCCGCGGGTGACCCACCTGACCTGAGCGGCCCTTTCGAGGCGCGGGGTCACGCGGTGGAGGTGCGCGTTTACGCCGAGGACCCGGCGCGCGACTTCAGGCCCGGCGCAGGCCTCATCACCCTTGCGGAGTTCAGCCCCGAAGGGCGCGTGGACACCTGGATCGAACGAGGCAGCGAGGTGCCGCCATTCTACGATCCGCTGCTCGCCAAGCTCATCGTCCACGGCGCTGATCGCCCTGGCGCACTGGGGCAGCTGGGGCGCGTCCTTGACGCCACTCGCATCGGCGGCATCGAGACGAATCTGGGCTATCTGCGCAAGCTGATCGACGAACCGATCTTCGTTGCTGGCGAGACCACGACGCAGTCACTGCGTGAGCTGAGCTACACGAGCCGTAGCCTCGAGGTGGTCGCGCCCGGGACCTTCAGCCTGCTCGTCGACTACCCTGGGCGCCTTGGCTACTGGGACGTCGGCATACCGCCCTCCGGACCCATGGACGCACTCGCTCACCGCTTAGCGAATCGCAGCGTGGGCAATCCGGAAGCTGCCGTGGCGCTCGAGCTCACCATGTCCGGGCCTACCCTGCGCTTCGCCACCGACGCTGTGGTCGCGCTCGCGGGCGCCCTGGCGAGCGCAACAGTGGACGGAAAGACGATCGGCTATTATCAGCCCGTCAGCGTGCGCGCTGGCCAAACCGTCGAGCTCGGCGCGTTCCAGGGACCGGGATGCCGTGCTTACCTGGCAGTGAGGGGCGGCTTCGAGGTACCCGCCTACCTTGGCAGCAAGACCACCTTCACGCTCGGTCGCTTCGGCGGGCACGGAGGCCGAACGCTGCAACGTGGCGACGTACTGCACATTGGAGCCGCGGCTGTCGAAGAGCCCGCGTCCATCCCCGCGTTGCTGCAGCCTGCATTGAAGTCGCACTGGGAAGTTGGCGTGTTGTACGGTCCGCACGGCGCGCCCGACTTCTTCACCGCACGTGACATCGAGACTTTTTTCGGGACGGACTTTCAGGTTCACTACAACTCCAACCGCACGGGAGTACGGCTCATCGGACCCAAACCCGAGTGGGCG
Organism: Polyangiaceae bacterium; assembly: GCA_035634435.1. Lineage (GTDB taxonomy): Bacteria > Myxococcota_A > Polyangia > Polyangiales > Polyangiaceae > PMG-095. The sequence continues at coordinate 6,389 of DASQDA010000489.1, read as the reverse complement.
CGGTCGGACGGGGGCGAGGCGGGGCTTCACCCGTCGAACATCCATGATGTCGCGTACGCCGTCGGCGCTGTCGACTTCACGGGCGACATGCCAATCCTGCTCGGTCCAGATGGCCCGAGCCTGGGCGGCTTCGTTTGCCCGGCAACCGTCGTGCAAGCCGAGCTATGGAAGCTGGGTCAGCTCCGCCCCGGCGACCTCGTGCGGTTCGTCCCGATCTCTGGTGAACGAGCGCTCGCGCTCGCACGCGAACAAGACCGCGCCGTGCGCGAGCTTGCCGCCGTAGAAGAGCGTATCCAGCTCGTTGCGGTGCGCCCGGACGACGCCAAGGTGAAGGAGCTGCCCGAGACCAGCGAGCGGGTGCAGGTGGTGTATCGGCGCGCGGGCGACGCGTACCTGCTCATTGAATATGGCCCCCTGAGCCTGGACTTGCGGCTGCGATTCCGCGTGCACGCCCTCGTATCCTGGCTGCGAGGGAGCGGGCTGCCGGGGATCGTCGATCTGACGCCTGGCATCCGCTCGTTGCAGGTTCACTACGATCCGCAATCGCTCAGCTACGAGCGCCTTCTCGACGCCTTGGTCGCAGCCGAAGACGAGCTACCCGCGGTGGACGACATGGAGGTGCCCACCCGCACCGTACACCTGCCCCTCTCCTGGGACGACCCCGCAACTCGACTTGCCATTGCCAAGTACACGCAATCGGTCAGGCCCGATGCGCCCTGGTGCCCGAGCAATATCGAGTTCATCCGCCGCATCAACGGGCTCGAGAGCGTCGAGGACGTCTACAAGACGGTATTCGACGCAAGCTATCTCGTGCTCGGCCTCGGCGACGTTTACCTCGGAGCGCCGGTGGCGACGCCCATCGATCCTCGCCACCGCTTGGTCACCACCAAGTACAATCCGGCGCGGACGTGGACGCCGGAAAACGCGGTCGGTATCGGGGGCGCCTACCTGTGCATCTACGGCATGGAGGGCCCGGGCGGCTACCAGTTCGTCGGGCGTACGCTGCAAGTTTACAACCGCTTCCACGCGACCCGCGAGTTTGCTGCGGACCGCCCTTGGCTCTTGCGCTTCTTCGATCAGATCCGCTTTTACCCCGTCGGCGCCGAGGCACTGCTCGAGATGCGCGAGGCCTTTCCGCACGGAAAGGTCCAGATCCGTATCGAAGAAGGTACTTTCCGGCTGCGCGAGCACGAGCGCTATCTCGCGGCGAACGCGGACAGCATCGGGGCCTTCAAGTCACGCCAGCAGAGCGCGTTCGAAGCGGAGAGGCAGCGCTGGGTCGAGAGCGGCCAGCTCGGCTACTCTGCCGATTCCGATGGGGCGAGCGCCAGCGTGGCTGACGAACGCAGCCTGCCGGTCGGCGTGCACGGCATCGAATCCCACGTTCCGGGAAGCGTCTGGAAGCTCGCCGTCGCGCCTGGCGCACGCGTGCGCAAGGGAGACGTGCTGCTGATCGTGGAGTCGATGAAGATGGAGATCTCGGTGGAGGCGCCACACGACGGCACGTTGCTGGAGTTCTTGGTGACCGAAGGCAAAGCGGTAGCGCCGGGCCAACGTGTCGCCTTGTTGGGTGCGGAGGCGCCATGAACGACCTCTCTCCGCTCGCCTTACAATCTGACTACGCAAGCGGCAGGCGGCAGCCACGTGATGTGCTGGAGCTCGTCTACTCGTCCATCGAACGGAGCGGCTCATTGCCGGTCTGGTTGGCGCTCACACCGTTCGAGAAGGCTCTCTCGGCGTTGGAGTCAGCGCCCCGCGGGCCTTTGTTCGGCGTGCCCTTCGCGGTCAAGGACAACATCGACGTCGCAGGCCTGCCAACCACGGCTGCCTGCCCGGAGTTTTCGTACATGCCAACCTCCAACGCCGAGGTTGTAGACCGGCTGCTCCGCGCAGGCGCGATCGTGATCGGAAAAACCAATCTCGATCAATTCGCAACGGGCTTGGTTGGAACGCGCAGTCCTCATGGCGCTTGCTCCAGCGTTTTTGACCCGGCGTATATCTCCGGGGGATCGAGCTCAGGGTCGGCGGTAGCCGTGGCGAGCGGCCAGAGTAGCTTCGCGTTGGGCACGGACACGGCAGGGTCAGGCAGGATACCCGCCGCGTTCAACGGCCTCGTAGGCTTGAAGCCGACGCAGGGACTGCTGAGCACCCGCGGCGTGGTGCCGGCCTGCCGTACCCTCGACTGCGTCTCGCTCTTCACCCACCGCGTCAATGATGCGCAACACCTGCTCGAGCTGTGCGCCGCTCATGACCCGCTCGACCCGTTCTCGAGGCGAGCGCCGGCCCTAGAGGTGGCCCTGCCGACGCGGCCCCGTGTGGGCGTGCCAACCCCCGAGAGCCTCGAGCTCTTCGGTGATACGGAGAGTGCGCGCCTGTTCGAGCAAGCCGCTGCGCGACTAGAGCGCTTGGGATGCGAGCTCGTGCCGGTGGACCTCCGACCGTTTCGCGAGGCAGCGGACCTACTGTATGCGGGGCCCTGGGTTGCCGAGCGGCTCGCTGCCATCCGGGAGTTTTTCGCAACCCATGAGGACGCCGTGCATCCGGTCGTGCGCAGCATCCTCCAGAGCGCCCGCCAGTACAGCGCAGTCGACGCCTTCCGGGGGCGCTACCGACTCGCGGCGCTTCGCCGCGCCACGGAGCCCACCTGGGAAACGATGGACGCGCTCGTCGTGCCCACCGCTCCGACGCACTACCGAATCGAGGAGGTGCTCGCGGATCCTGTGGCTCTCAACCAGAACCTCGGAACCTTTACCAACTTCGTCAACTTACTCGACCTCTCCGCACTGGCGGTGCCCGCGGGGTTTCGGCAAGCAGGGCTCCCGTTCGGCGTCACCTTCATCGCGCCTGCTTTTCACGACAGGGCGCTCGGCGAGCTCGGTCAGCGCTTCCTCGACGAGGCGCCGCGCCGAAAAGTCGGCCCCCCCGGCGGACGCGTTTGGCTCGCCGTCGCGGGAGCGCACCTGTCAGGACAACCGCTGAATCCGGAGCTCACCCGCCGCGGAGCGCGTCTGATCGCCACGACGCAGACGGCGCCCGAGTACCGCCTGTTCGCCCTGAATACCGTACCGGCCAAGCCGGGCCTGGTACACGCGCCAGGGCGGACCAGTCACTCCATCGAGGTCGAGGTGTGGGAGCTCGACGAGCAGGCCTTCGGCAGCTTTGTCGCCAACGTCCCCGCGCCCATGACGATCGGAACCACCAGGCTGGCAGACGGCTCCACCGTGAAAGGCTTCGCTTGTGAGCCTCACGCTCTGGAAGGCGCCGACGAGATCAGCCACCTCGGTGGCTGGCGCGCGTTCGTCGGAGCGCGCAGCGAGCAGAGCTGAGTGGCCATCCTGCTCGGGCTGACGACCGCGTTTGCCTACGGCACCGCGGACTTCGTGGCCCGCTTTTCGACGCGCCGCCTGGGGGTGCCCGGCTCACTGCTTGGAGCCCTGCTCGCCGGGGCCATCGCGTTGAGCCTGTGGTTGGTCCTGCGCGGGGAATCGCTGGCGCGACTGCTCCTGGTCTGGCCGTGGCTCGTGCTGCCCGGTCTGCTGAGCGTCGCCATGCTCGCCTTGTTGTACAGCGCGCTGCAGCGAGGGCCCGTCAGCATTGCCTCACCCGTGGTTGCCATTCATCCTGGCCTCGTCCTCATCCTGCTCTGGGCCACAGGAGTGCGCCCAGGGGCGTATGAATGGCTCGGACTCGCCGTCATCCTGGCAAGCGCGCTGCTGCTCTCGACCCAGATTGACAAAGTGGGCTCCGCGCAGGGGCTGCCTCGCGGACATGCGCGCCGGACAGCGCTGTTGGCCGGCTTCGCGGCGCTGGCCTTGGCGCTGCAGATTCTCAGCGTGCAGCACGCCGCGGCCGTGGCCGGCGCTGCTGCCGCAGCATGGGGCTCGCGGATTTTCGCCTTGCTGGCGCTGCTCGCAGCTTTGCCGTTCTTGACGCTCCGCCGAGCCTCCGTGGGTCCGTGGTCGCTCTCGTTGGTGCAGGGGCTGTTGGACGTCGCAGCCGTCGTGGCGCTCGCGATGGGCACGGCTGGGGCGCACCGCGCCATCGTACCGGTCGTAGGCTCGGCCTTTTCCGCGGTCACGGTGGTGCTGGCGCGCGTGGTGCTCCGCGAGGCGATGACGCCCATCCAGTGGCTCGCCATCGGCGGCGTCTTAGCGGGCATCGTCCTGCTGGGCGCAGCGAGCTGATCGTCGGATGTTGCAGCGCGGTCGAGCTCGAGCGGGAGGTAGGACATTTGCCAATCTCCTGCGCAGCGCGTGGCGGAGCTGCGGCGTTGACGACTTCTGCCTCGGGCTGACGAGCGCTGCTGCGGCTGCGGGGCGCGGGCCCGAGCGCCAATCAGTTCACTGCTGACCGATTGTTGCTCCGTGTGCACAACCGGCGAGCACCGAGACCGTGCACTCACACTCGAATCGAGGACCGCTTGGTGTTCTCGCCCGATGGGAGCGCCGAATTCATCATGCCTACGTCGCAGCCGTGGGTAGGGCGACGTGGCACGGGATTCGCTTAGTGAAGGCTTGCAATGAATGCCCCGCTAAATTCCGCGCCGCGACGTCGGGACGGTGACGAGAAGCCCCGCGCGGCCATTCTGCGCGACGAACCTCCCCTCGACTTTGCGGAGTACCTCAGCCGGCGCCTCAATCTGACCCGGGACCAGGCCCTGACCGCGCTCGGGAAGTGTCTCGTCGAGTACCAGCCCGCGGGCGCCTACGAGATCGATCTGCTCGTCGGCGACTGCGCCTGAACGTTTCGGCACGCTGCCGCGCGGCACATTTCCTGCACTGCGAGCCATTGCTGACGCCAACCGATGAGGTGGCGACCCGCCAACAAGGAGAACCGAGTGCTCATTCGAACCACTGTTGTTCCTCTCGCTACCTTTGGAGCCGTGGCGTTCGCGGCCGTGATCGCGCTGCGCCGGCGGCAAGCTCGGCTTCCGGGAGCGGGCTCACGGGCTCGAGCCAACCTCGAGGAGGGGCACACCGAGGGTTATCGTGAGGAAGCCGGCACTGGCAGGTTCGAACGAGGCTTGGCACAAGCAGCGGGGGCGGAGCTCTCCGGTGCCTCGCTCGGCGGCGAGAGCCCCCTCGGTATCGACACCGCTGGCATCAACACCGAAGGCGAGGCTTTCAGCGCCATCGATCCGTGGGGGGATAGCCGCCCGTGTGACGTGGCCGAGCTGAGCGTCCTCGAGGACCTTGCTGACGACGAGGTCATCATCGTCGAGGTGAGCGAGCTGGATATGGACGATCTCGTGTTCGACGTCAGCGAGTTGGATCGCCCTACCCAGCCAGGCACTGCCGCCGCCCACGCGGATCTTCAGCAGTCCACCGCACCTTGGTCGCGCCTATCCACTGCCATCGACGCGTCGAGCGATCTCCCCAGCCGAAAACCGCGCCTCTCCTGAGATCCCCTGCCGAAAAATCGCGCCTTTCCTGAGATCCCCACCGCCGCCCGCCCCACGAGCGGGCGCTCCCTGAGCAGCCAAGCCGCCGTTAGCACGCGCGTCGAGAGTCGCTGACGCAGCACGTGGCGCCAAACGGAAGAGCGCCGACGGCCGCCCTGCGCAGCGCTGCGTGCGGTGCGTTCCTCCTGCGCAGCGCCGCGTGCTGCACGTTCCACGCACTGCGCAGCGCCCCCGAGCGCTCCTCGGTACAAGAGCCACCAGACGGCGAGCGCGACACAGCGCCGAGCAGCGAAGACGCGCTCCGCCCAGCGCGAGCACCCGGGCGCACCGCCAGTCGCGCTAGCTCACGTCAGGCCGCGGTTACGCGCGCGGACTGACTGTCACTGACGTACACATACGCAATCGGACACTCGACGATTGCAACATAAGGCCGCGAGCCAACGTTGAGCGTGACCACCGCCGACCCATCGAGGTGGCCGTTGAACGGCTTCTTCAGGGCCCCGATCGCCACGCCCGCATCCGGATGAAAGCCAGCCGCGGCGGCGAGAGCCTCGAAGCTCCACAAGCCGTCTGGATCGGCGAAAAAATCCGCAGGAATGCGCTCGAGCGGGAGCTCGTAACAAGCAACACGCATTCCCGAAGGTGTCGTGAGCTGTCGACGGGGACGGTAGTGCAGTTCGGCTGACTGATCTTGGTAGATTGCCTGGATCATACGAACCTCTGGGGCAATGGGTCGCTTCTACCCGGCGGACACGATGGTGACCACCCGCTGGCGGAACCTAGCACGATACTGAACGCCCGCACAGGCAAAAGTCAGATGGAGGGTCGCGGCTCGAGCCCCTGGCGCCTAAAAAGCGCACGCCAGCTGGAAGCGCCAACGGGCACCAGCTCGCGGAGCACAGCGCCCCACCGCTTCTGACGCATGGTCCGATTGGGTGGCGCTCACGGTGGCCGCATGCGTGTTGCTCGACGTGCGGGGCCGGGCGTC
>DASQDA010000488.1:0-6930 GCA_035634435.1 Polyangiaceae bacterium | reverse complement strand
CTTCAGCCTCGAGTACGATTCGGCGCTAAAGTACCGCCTCTGGCGGCGCTGCATCCAGCTTTGCGTCTCGAAGAGCGCGGCCATCATCGTGCCGTATCAGGTGACCAAGGACGAGATCGTGGAGCGCCTGCAGGCCGATCCGTCCAAGATCTTCGTGGTGAATCACGGCGTCGATCACGCCAAGTATCACCGCCGCCCCGAGCTTGCGCGCATCCCCAACAGGATTGTCTACCTGGGCGAGGTCAGCCGCTCCAAAGGGGTCGACGTTCTGATGCGCGCGTTTGCTCTGGTGAAGAGCGCTGTGCCGGAAGCGGAGCTCATCATCGCCGGCAAACGCAGCAAGGACGAAGAGCTGCTGCAGGAGCTCAGCCGCAGCCTGGCCGTACCGGGCATGGTCCTGAAGGGCTTCATCGGCGAGGAGGAGCTGCCGAGCTACTACGCAACCGCCACGGTCATGGCGTTCCCGTCGCGCTGCGGCTTTGGGCTTTCGTCGCTCGAAGCCATGGCCTGCGGCACTCCCGTCGTGGTCACGCGCTCGCTCGATGCACCGGAGTTCATCGGTGACGCGGGCCTGCTGGCGGAGCCCGATAGTCCCGAAGACCTTGCCAAGCACCTGATCCGTGCGCTCACCGACGCCCAGCTGCGCGCCGAGCTCTCCGATAAAGGCTTGGCTCGGGCTCAGGAGTTCTCGTGGTCCCGCATGGCGGCCGAGACGGTCAAAGTCTACCACGAGGTGTTGCGTCGCGGCCGAGCGTGAGCGCGAGCCTAGGACCCGGCGGGGCTCGTGAACAGGCGCGCGTGCGGCGAGCCGTCACTATCGACGCTGAGGTAGGGTCTCCGTGAAGGCTGTGCGGGGTAGCCGAAGGAGCCGGCGTTTCTGTAGCCGTCCGCCGCTTCCGGCACGTGCGTGTGACCGAAGACCACCAGCTCGGCTCCGGTGGCGCGGCGTACGAATTGAGCGCCGTCGCGCAAACGCGCGATGGGCTGGTTTTGATAGCGCGAGCCCGATTGCTTGACGTTGGACCACAGGTAGCCCGCGCTCGCGAGCGCGAGCAGCGCAGCCAGTGGATTGGCGCGCAGCAGCGTCGCGGCCCCGCCGACACCGACCCCCAGCACCGAAACGACGCGGTCGAAGTAGAGGCGCAGAAAGGTGCTCTGGAAGGTCAAATGCGTGGGGAGCGGCGCGCTCGAGATCAGCTGACGGAGGGCGTTCGCGGAGACGCCAGTGCGCTCGGCCTGCAGCGCGAGCGCCCGCTCGCCCAGGCTGCGTTCGCGGCCGAGTCCCCGTTCACCCAGCGTTTCAGCGCAGATCAAACCCGATATGGCGAAATACCGGGCTATCAGGGCAGGGGTGCGAGCGCCGAACAGGCGAAACGCGCGCTCCATCCCCGCGACCAGCGTTGTCTCGTGCGCATGGGCGAACTCCCACACGCCGTGTTTGGCAACGAAACGGCGCGTCAGCTGGATGCCGAGCGGCTCGGTCGCAGCCGACCACGGCGCGAGCGGGTGCGAAGGGGCGTTGTCGGGATCCCACAGGTGACCGTGCTCGACGTGCACGCCGCCCCGTCGGATGAACCAAGGCTCCAGCGTCACGGGGGCGCCCGGCTGCACGTCGAGTAGAGCGATCAGCCCGTCACGCATGGCGCCTTCCGCCACTGCGGCATCATGGTTGCCGGCCAGAAGCGTCAGCGGGTAGCCGCTCGCCAGGTGTGCGCGGAGCGTAGCGACGAGCACGGGCGAGCGACGAAGGAGCGTGCACACCGACTCGACGGGGTCGCGTTCTTTGGGATCATGCGACAGACCGAAAATGTCGCCGTTGAGCACGACCTCGTGACCTGGCGTCGCGGCGACCAGCTCGGCCAACGCCTGCGCTGTCGCAACGGAGCTCTCGTGCGACAGATGCAAGTCGCTCAGGATGATGAGGGGAGTCGCCACAGTTTTCGTGAGCAGGCGCTTTCTAGCTCGGAACATCGGCGGCGTCGAAGCGACTCGCGGGAGCTTCTCGGCCGGTTGGTCGATTGCGGCTTTCACGCCTGCCCGTGTTCTCGGCTATGCTGGGCGCTTGATGAACCAAGCAGTGCACCGGATCGCCCAGGGGGCAGAGAAGCTGTTACACCGCGCCGCCAGAGTGGCCTGGCCCCTCGTCACCGCCTACGGAAGCCGCTTTCCCGGTCCGCGCCTGCACCCGAAATGGGCCCCAGCCCCGCTGCTCCGCGCCAAGGAGCGCACCAAGCCTCCTCTCGGCTGGCCGCGCCGCACCGACTCCTTGTGTCCCGTCTGTGTGCGGGACGCCCGAGCCGCCGTGCTGAGCGGCGACGTCGATCTGCGCGGCTTCATCGCGCAGAACCCTGGCGAGATTCAGGCGGAAATCGTCGAGGACGCAGGGCGTATCCTGATGCGAAAGACGTGCCCCAAGCACGGACGCTTCGAGGACGTGATGAGCATCGATCCGAGCTTCATGGCGCGCATCGAGGGGCTGTTTCCCGGGCGGGACTACGAGGCGCCGAAGACGCCGTTGCGCGATCACGGCAGCTCGAGCATTCAGTATGGTCGCGGGTCAGTGCTCACCGTCGACCTGACGAACCGCTGCAACATGATGTGCGATCCGTGCTTCATGGACGCCAACCAGGTCGGCTACGTGCACGAGCTGGGCTGGGACGAGATTGCGAAGATCTTGGACGACGCGCAGGCGGTGCAGCCGCGCCGACAGCTCAGCGTGCAGTTCTCTGGTGGTGAGCCCACGCTCAGCCCGCACTTTCTGCGTGCGGTGTCGTACGCGCGCGAGGTTGGTTACTTCTGCGTGCAGAGCGCCTCGAACGGTATCCGCTTCGCCCAGGAGCCGGAGTTCTGCCAGCAGGCGAAGGCTGCCGGGTTGCGCTTGTGTTACCTGCAGTTCGACGGCGTCACCAACGAAGCCAACAGCCATCGAAAGGTCGGCAATCTCTTCGACGTGAAGCTGCGCGCCATCGAGAACCTTGCGAAGGCGGGCATCGACGTGGTGCTGGTGGTCACCATCGTGCGTGGCGTCAATGACGAGCAGGTGGGGCCGGTCGTGCAATTCGCGATCGACAATGCGGACAAGGTGACGGTCGTTTCGTTTCAGCCCGTCAGCTTCACCGGGCGCGACGAGCTCATCTCCGACGTGGAGCGCGAGAAGCAGCGCTACACGCTGAGCCACCTGGCCCACGATCTGCACACGCAGCTTGGTGTGACGCAGCCGATGCGCGACTGGTTTCCGCTGAGCGCGATGAACCCGTTCAGCGACGTCGTCGATCTGCTGCTAGGCGCCAGCGCGGAGTTCGGTGCGCTGAAGTGCGGCTGCCATCCGAACTGCGGCATCGGAACCGTGCTCCTGGTCAACAAGCGCACCAAGCAGATGGCGCCGGTCGCAGAGTTCTTGGATGTCGAGCAGGTGCTGCGCGACCTGCAAGCGATTGCCGACAGTGGGCAGAGCCGCAATCACACGCTGTTTGCCATGGGGCTGTCGCTGCTGCGCAACTTCCGAGCCGACAAGGCGCCGGCGGGCTACGGCATGACCGAGCTCTTGCGTCAGGTCGTCAGCCAGATGGGTGCCAAAGGCGAGCGCGTCGGCGCCAGCGAGGGTGACGCGGCAGAGTTCGAGTGGCGTTTTCTCTTCGTCGCCGGCATGTGGTTTCAGGACCTGTTCAACTATGACTTTCGGCGCACCGAGATGTGCATCATCCCCTACGGTACCGAGATCGGAGAGGTCTCCTTCTGCGCCTACAACACCGGCGTCGGCTTTCGGCAGATCGTCGAAAAGATGAAAATGACCGCGAGCGTGGCGGATTGGTTCAAGACGCATGGCCGGCACCCGGTCTACGCCAAGAATCAGCAGCTGCCGCTCTCGGACGAGCCCCTCACGGTGGTGGTCCGCAAGAGCTCCGCTCCGCGACGTCGCCTGCCGCTAGCGACCTCTTAGCCGCGAGCCTCATCCCTGCAGCCTAGTGCTACTTTCGTCAGCGCTTTACGCACCCAATGGACCGCACCACCTACGATCATCCGGCCTTCGGCACCGTGTCTCTCCAGAACGGCTGGGTACCCGCGCCCGGCTACGTGCTGCGCCGACACCGCGTGCTCAAGACGCTCGCTGGCCTTCCGCGCGGCACCCTCATCGACGTCGGCTGTGGCGCGGGGGCGCTGGTGCGCGATCTCCAAGGCATTGGCTTCGCTTGCACCGGTCTGGAAACGGGCCCGGGCGCACACGAAATTGCGCGGCGCATCTGTGCCGACCGAGCCGGCCTCCAGATCTACTCGGAGCCGCAAGACTGGTCGCAACAGTTCGACTACGTGCTTTCCTTCGAGGTGCTCGAGCACATCGAAGACGACACTGCGGCGCTGCGGCAGTGGCGTGGCTGGCTCCGGCCCGGTGGGCGCGTGCTCATCTCGGTTCCTGCTGGACCGGAGCGCTGGAACGCGTCGGACGTTTGGGCGGGGCACTACCGCCGGTACACGCGAGAGTCGCTCGGGCGCCTCATCGCGGAAGCCGGTCTGGTCGTCGACACTTTCCAGACCTACGGTTTCCCGCTCGCCAACGTGCTCGAGCCGATCCGAGCGATGCACCACGCCCGGCAGCTTCGTAAGCGCGGCACGGCGGCGGACGACAAGCACGAATCGAGCGCCCAGAGTGGCGTCGAGCGCGGCCTCGAGGCGCGTCTCTTTCCGTTACAGTCGAGCTGGCTCGGCGTCGCGGCGCTTCGAGCTTTCTGCGAGCTTCAGGAGGTCTTCGCCTCGACGGACCTCGGCACTGGGTTCTTCGTTACCGCACGCGAGGGTTGACCCTTCGGGCTCTGCCGCCGTCGCTGAGGTTTCTGGGGCGACGGCTGTACGTCGGCGCCGTGGTGCTGCTGGCCGGCGTGGCGGCGCAGCTCTGCTCGGCGTGGCGCGCGGCTCGCTCGGCAACAGGTGTCCTCCGTCGCACGCTTCTGCGGTGGGGCGACTGGTGGCGCGGCGAGTTTCCGGGTAGCTCTACGTGGGCCTCGCTTCAGGCGCGCTTCACGCCGCCTCCACCGGACAGGGCAACGCTGCCAGGGTCGCTCGTGGCGCGCCTTGGTCTAGACCTCGCGCAGCAGGGGCTTGCTGCGACGCTTCCAGACGTTTGCGAGCTTGCCGCCCACTGCTCGCCACAGCAACGACCCAATCTGTGCTTGACCGACAACACGAGCACGCCTGCGCGTGCGCGCCTGGCACGGTTTCGCTTTGGCGTCGTTGCCCAACTCCTCACTTCGCCGCCCGAGCCCGGTGAGCTCGGCGCAAGCTTAGCCGCTCAAGCAGCGCGTTCATGGCCGCATCCCACGACAAGTGAGGCCGTTCGCTTCAGCGTCAAAACCATCGAGCGCTGGTTCTACGGAGCTGGCGCGCTTGATGGTCGAGGCTGACTTCGCCGCAGAGCATGCGGAAGTGGCAAGCTTCGGTAAGGTGTCTTCTAGCCTCCTGGTCGAGCCTGCAACGGCAGCTCGGCGGAGCGCGACTTCGCCTGGCTACGTTACGCTGTCGCTGCGCGGGGTTCCGGCTGCGCTCAAGTCTTTCAAGAGCTCTACGGCCGTGCCTCCGAGCACCACATCGACGAGCATGCTCACGGCGCGGGCGGCGAGTGGCACCAACACGGCCCGTGAGCCCGAGGCTGCGCCACCGAGCAGCGCGTACATCACGCCCTCACGCACGCCTAGCCCCACGCCTAGCCCCCCTCATGAATGGTCCAGGCGAGCGCTCAACGCCAGATCACGGGACTCTTTGCGCGGCTGCCGGCTGACTTCCCGACGCGTTTGGCAAACTGTGAGTCTACGTACACGATCTCGGGGTGCCGATCGCGCTCACGCCAGAGCCGCTTGGTGATGCGGCACACCTTGGCTTGATCAGGGCGCGAAAACCGCGACAAGGACCCGAAATCGGTGTTGGACGCCAACCGGTGCTCGACCCCGAACATGGCCAGCCCCCACATGCCGCGGCGGCGCGACGGGCCGCTCTTGCAAACCACCTCCGGCGGTAGCAAGAGCAGGCGGCTCTGGCTGTTGACCTGCTGCGATACCTCGGGCGGCACCGGGCTCAGCACGCCCGGCGGCGGCCGCGGTCGTGTGATGTTCGCCAGCCACGGTCCCACGTCCGCCATTTGCAGCACCAACACGGAGAGGGCGGCGCCCAGGGCGACGCGCTTGTCGCGGAAGAGCTCGTGAATGGCGCGCACGCCGAACAGCATCACGTATGCCCAGATAGGCCAGATAAAACGACCAATCGAGCGCAAGCGCCCCGTGATCGGCTCCGCGAGCTCGCGCAGCCAGCCAAGCTCGCCCAGGTACTGGCCGCGATACAGCGGATTGGTTCCCACCGCGTACAGCGCCATGATCATGCACACCGCGAGTAACGCCGGCTCGTGAATCCGCCGCCCCCGCCAACTGGGCCACAAGTATTTGACGAGCAGCAGCAGCAGCAGCGCGATGCCGCCGAGCCCCAAGTAGCCGTAACCCTCATCCCACTCACGAATCTCAGAGAGCTGGGGCCCGAGTCGGCCGGTCTTGCCGGCGTTGAAAAGGGTCGTCAAGTCCGCCATGTACTCGCCGGGCGACCCCTTGCTCGAGTCCATGTGAAAGAAGCCGGCGAGGTAGCAAGACAGCAGCGCCGTAGCGACGGCCAGCCCGATGCTACGTAGTAGATGGGGCGTGCGGCGATGGCGGATGAAGACGGCGGTGCACGTGGCGAGCACCATCACGAACAAATACGGGTTGATCCAGCAAGTTAACGCCACGAGCGCGCACAGGTGGCCCAACGCCAGCCGGGGCAGGAGCACCAGGTAAAAGCCATACAGGAAGAGGAAGTGCGCCCAGAGCGGGAAGTGCCAGATGGCAAAAGCTTGCGGAAGATTGGCCAGCAGTAGGGTTGTGCCTATCCACTGCAGCGGCAGCGACACCCCCAGCA
>DASQDA010000487.1:0-4044 GCA_035634435.1 Polyangiaceae bacterium | reverse complement strand
GCGCTCCAGCACCTTCACGTCGCCTTGCCCGATGCGAGCGCGACCGAGCTCCATCGTTTCGAGCTCCGTCAACACACTGACGGTGCGGTAGGTGAGGGCGGTGGTGAAGTAATCGGGCAGCACCTTGCGCACGAACGCCTTGTGATTGTCGAAGTCGAGCCGCTCGACCTGATATTGCTCGGCATCGTGCTGATAGATCGCCTGCTCGTGCAGCATGGTATGCGCCGCGCGGAAATCGAGCTCCGCTATGGACTTTCCCGTGGCAACGTCGATGATGACGAAGTTGTCCCAGCCGATGCTGCGCAACGAGACGCTGCTCGCCGGAAAGGCTTCACCCGACCAGTGGTAGTGCCCGTCGGACTCGTGAACGAGCCCATGCTGCGCCAGGTAGTCCAAGGCGTCGCGGGTCGACGCTTCGTCGAGCCCGAGAAGGTGCTCACCGCGTGCAGGCTCGGGCCGCGCCTTGGTGCTCCCGCGCGAAGAGAGCTCGAAGGGGGCCTCGAAGGCCGCACACTTCAGGTGCTGAATCAGGATTTCGACGTTGCTCGGGTCGATGCGCGCCTCCTCCGCTCCCGCCTCGAACAGGTAGCCTGGCTCGCGCGCCAGGTACTGATCGAGCGCGGAGCTCGAGCACACCAGCACGGCAATGCTGCGCGCTCCACGCCGCCCGGCGCGTCCGAAGCGCTGCCAGGTAGCCGCTACGGACCCCGGGTACCCGGCGCAAACCACGGCTTCGAGGTCACCGATATCGATGCCCAGCTCGAGCGCATTGGTTGCGACGACACACAAGATCTCGCCGTTACGCAGGCCCGCCTCGACGCGCCGCCGCGCCTCCGGCAGGTAGCCGCCGCGGTAACCCATGATGGCGCCCGCGCCAGCCACGTCACCCACCTTGGCGCGCAGGTACTTCAACATCACTTCGACGGAGTTGCGCGAAGGCCCAAAAACGAGCGTTGGAACGCGCGCTCGCACCAGGTCTGCGGCGAGTGCCACTGCGTGCTTCAGCGTGCTGCCGCGCACCCCCAGCTCCGCGTTCACGATCGGCGGATTGTAGACGTAAACCTCCCGCGAGGCGCTGGGTGCGCCGGAGCGGTCGACCACCGTCACCGCTTCGGCAGGAACACCGTAGAGCCGCGCCGCGTGCTCGCGCGGATTGCCGATGGTGGCGGTGGCGCCGAGAAAAATCGGGTTGCTGCCGTGAAAAGCTGCGATGCGCCGCAACCGTGCCAGCACATGGGCGACATGCGAGCCGAAGACGCCGCGGTAGGTGTGCAGCTCGTCGATAACCACGTACTTCAGACCCTGGAACAGGCTTGCCCAGCGCGCATGGCTCGGGAGCACACCGGCATGCAACATGTCGGGGTTCGTGAGCACCAGTCGGCAGCGCTCGCGCACAGCTCGGCGCGCGTCACCCGGAGTGTCGCCGTCGTAGACCATTGCGGGCACCGCCAGGCCTGCGCGCGACAGCAGCTTGTGAATGCCATGCTCCTGATCGCGAGACAGCGCCTTCGTAGGGTAGAGGTAGAGCGCGGTGGCCGTCGGGTCCTTCTCGAGCGCGTCGAGAATAGGCACGTTGAAACACAGACTCTTCCCGCTGGCGGTGGGCGTCGCTACCACCACGTGGCTGCCGCGCAGGGCGGCCGCGATGGCCTCTACCTGATGCGAATAGAGCTGCTCGATGCCGAGCCCCGCAAGCGCCTGGCGCGCTGCCGGGCCGAGCTCTGGCGGAAGCTCGGCCCAACGAGCATCGGCGGCCTCCAGCAGGCGCTCGGCCGCGAAGCACCGCTGCACGCTACCCTCGTTTTGCCAGCCCTCCACCACTGCGGAGACGCCGTGCGGCTGCTTCCAAGGGACGTCCGGCATGGCGACCGAAGACTAAACGGATGTGCGGTAGTTTTCAACAGTTGTTCAGTAGTTCGTTGGCTCTTTGGCGCGACCTGTCGTAGGAAGGCCATTCTGCCGCAATGAGTGACGTGAACCCCTCCGAGCAACACCCCGGCCAAGCTGCCGAAACGCAGTCGCTCGCCGCGCCGCAGCCGGTCAACGCGGCGGTGACGCAGCGGCCCCGCTTCATGTTCTTCGGAACCGTTGCTGCCATTTCGCTGCTGCTGGACATCACGACCAAAGCCTGGGCCGAGATCACCCTCACGGCGCGTCCCGCCCACGAGCCCTCCATCATCGTTCTCCCGGAGCATCTCACCTTCACGCTCGCCTACAACAAAGGTGGCGCCTGGGGGCTGCTGCAAGACTCCAGCGAGATGGTGCGCCTGCCGTTTTTCCTCGCCGTGAGCGTGCTGGCCATCTTGTTCATCGTTTCCCTGTACGGAAAGCTCGTTCCCGGCCAAGTCGCGCTCAAATGGGGCCTGCCGCTGGTTCTCGGCGGCGCGCTGGGTAACCTTTCCGATCGCATCACTCGCTCGAGCGTCATCGATTTCATCGATTACCGCGCCGAGTGGGTGCTCAGCATGAACCAGGCGATCGCCAAGGTAGCCAAGGGCTGGGCGCTGACCGATCATTGGCCTACCTTCAATGTGGCGGACATTTCCATCTGCATCGGCGTCGGTTTGATGGCCGTCGATATGTTCACCTCACGCAGGGACGCTGCCCCCGCGGCGATGCAACCCGTCGCCGTCAACGCCGGCGAACCGCCGCCCGGTTGAAGCGCAGGGACAGATTGCGTTCGAAGTAAGGAGCTCGCGTGCACGGAAGGCTGTTCGAGTTTCAGCTGGGGATCTTCGGCGTGGACTACACGCTGCCCTTCCCGAGTTACTTCGTGCTTCTGCTGACCGGCTTTCTGTTCGCCACCGTGATGGGAGCGATCTGGGCCAAACGCGTCGGCCAGAACCCCGACGTCATCGTCGATCTCGGCCTGGCCATGCTGCTCGCAGGTGTGGCCGGTGGACGCCTGCTGCACGTGCTGGTGGACGGTTACTTCTGGGACTACGTGCACCTCTGCACCGACCCCTCCAAGGTGGCCTGGCCGGTGACGCGGCAGCAATGCTTGAATCAGTACAGCGGCTACTGGGACATGGTTGCCAACGTGTGTCGTCCCAAGGAGGCCGACTGCTTCGCGTGGGCGCGCTTCTATGCTGGCGGGCTCACCTATTATGGCGGCTTTGCAGCAGCATCTGCAGCCGCCTACTACCTCCTGCGTGCTGACCGCTTTCCCTTCTGGAAAGCCGCCGACATGGCGGGCATGGTGGTGCCCATCGGGCTCGGCTTCGGGCGCGTGGGGTGTCTGCTCGCGGGCTGCTGCTTCGGTACGCCGACCCATTCGCCGCTCGCGCTGAGCTTCCCTGGCGGCAGCCCGGCGAGCGAGTCGCACGCGCGGTTCGGTTTGCTCACTTCACCGGGCGAGGCGTCCCTGCCCGTTCACCCCACGCAGATCTACGAGTCGGGCGCTGCGTTCCTGATGGCCGCCGTGCTGATCCTGTATTTGCACGGTCGCAAGCGCTACGACGGGCAGATCTTCCTCGCGTTCGTCACGCTCTACGCGGCCGTTCGTTTCGTTCTCGAGTTCCTGCGCGACGACGATCGAGGCGGCCTGTTGGGGTTGAGCACCTCGCAGCTCGTCGGGCTGCTGTTGCTCGTCGCCGTCTACTTTCTGCACCAGCGCCTGTCGCGGCCGCGCGCAGTTCCGCCGGCTGCGCCGCCAACGACTCCCGACGCCATTGCAGCGGCCGAATGAGCTGGTGAGCCGCGGCGCGCCTCGCCGAAGCCCTGATTGGCTCCTCTGGGGTGGCCGCTCTGACACGGGCGCGCGGCTCCGCGCAGCGACACGCTGGGCAACACAGCCGCTCGTAGGGCGCCCTGCAGCCGCGCCTGCCCGACAGTGAATCCCCGCGCCGGGACCGGCGCGAATTCGGCGACGCTGCCACACCGATGGTAGGCTGCGCGGGCGATGCGCGCCTGGCCTCTCAGCCTTCTCCTTTTAGCGTGTCAACCGGAGGTCGACCACCCGCCTCGAGCAGGCGAGTGCAGCGCTGCGACCCAGTGCAGTGAACCGGGTGGGGTGTGGCCGGCTCGACCGCCACCCGGGAGAAC
>DASQDA010000486.1:0-7778 GCA_035634435.1 Polyangiaceae bacterium | reverse complement strand
GGCGGATCGTGAGGCGGCTGCGCGCGCCATCGCGGCGTTCCTTTCAGCCCTGGGTTACGATCCCAAACGTGCGGATCTCGAACGCACACCCGAGCGCGTAGCCAGCGCGTTCGCCACCGAGCTGCTGACGGGGGAAGACGTCGACCTCGGCAAGCTGCTGCTCGATGGGTCCGAAGCGTCCAGCGAGCACTTCTCGGGGCTGGTGGCAGTGCGCCGCATCAACGTCACCACCATATGCCCACATCATCTGTTGCCGGCTTTCGGCAGCGCGAGCTTGGCCTATCTGCCAGGTCCGCGGCTGGTGGGGCTCGGCACGCTCACGCGTCTGGTCGACGTCTGTGCGCGCCGGCTGACGCTGCAGGAGAGCATCGGTGAAAGCGTTGTGCGTGCGCTCACGGAGCACGTGGGTGCACGCGGCGCGTTCTGCCAGATCGAGCTCACGCACACGTGTTTGGTCGCGCGGGGCTCCGAGCAGACCAACGCGCGTCTCGTGACGGTTGCGCGCAGCGGAGAGCTGGCCGGTCCCGATGCGAGCGCAGAGCTATCGCTCGCGTTCGGGCCCATGGCACCGGCATGATGCGCGCGGCGTGGGCCATCGTCACGGGACCGAGTCGCGGTATAGGCCGCGCGACGGCGCTCTGCCTGGCGCAGCGAGGGCTGCGCCTGGCGCTCGTGGGCCGCCCTTCCGCCGAGCTCGATCAGGCGCGCGAGCTCTGTCTCCAACAGGGCGCCGCGGAGGCGCGCGTGTTCGCGGCAGATCTGGCCGATGCGCGCTCGACTCACGAGGCCTCGCGCGCGCTGCTCGCGCTCGACGCGCCGCCCGGCGTCATCGTTCACAACGCCGGCGTCGTGCAGCGTGCCGAGATCGAAAGCCTCACGGAAGCAGCGTGGAACGAGCAGGTGCAGGTCAATCTGAGCGCGCCGTTCCTGCTCACACGCGCGTTGCTGCCAGCCATGCGCCGAGCCGGGCGTGGGCGCATCCGGTGCGTGGGCAGCATTTCTTCCACCCTGGGCACGGCGAAGCTGAGCGCCTACTGCGCCACCAAGTGGGGCATCGTGGGGTTCATGAAGAGCCTGGCCGCCGAGCTGTCGGATAGCGGGCTGATGAGCGCAGCCGTGCTGCCCGGATCGGTTGCCACGCGCATGCTGGAGGGCAGCGACTTTCCGGCGCGCATGTCCGCCGAAGAGGTTGCCGCCACGCTGACCTTCCTGGCTCTCGATGCGCCGCTCTCCCACAATGGGGCCGTCGTCGAGATGTTCGGCGTTTGAGCGCCCACCCGCAGGCGCGAGCAGCGCTCGCGGCAGAGGAAGTTATTGGAGGGCCCGCCACACCCGCTTTTCTCTACCGTTGCACCCTTCCGGGCCTGGCGGGGTTCAAGCTGCGCTGTCGGCGGACCCATACGCGACGAATCGCGACCAACGCTTCGTAGCAGAGCGCCCCCGGCGTGTAAAGGCGCCGAACGCTTCCGTGGGTGGCGCACCGACAGCGAAAATGTCCAGGTCTTTCGCGGGCCAGGAGCCCTCGTTGTTCGGTACGGCGCTCTGCGCCTAGGATCGCGGATCTGCATGAGCGCGCCGCGCGACCCTCGGGCCCCGCTTGCCTTCGAGATCCCGGACCTCGAGCTCCCCTCGCCGCGCCCATCTCAATCGTCACTGCGGGCCGTCGGTACCGGCGAGGCCGCGCCCAGCGCCCGCACTGAGCCGGCGCGGCTCGATACGGATCCCGCGGGGCTCCAGCTCGATGATCCGCTGCTCGGCCCCAGCTTTGACCTCGAGCTGAGCGGTCCCATCTCGATGGGCGGACACACCCTCGCTCATTGCGACCGCGAGCTCGAGGGCGCGCCCGGCGAGCTCGAGCTCGCGGCGATGCGCGCCGCTCCCTCGTTCGTCACACCGGATCAACGGGAATGGCCCTCCGGTTGCAGCCCCGAGCGCGAGCACCTGGTCCTCGACGCGGCCCGGGTGGCGACGATTGCCGCCTATGGGCGCGCGCCAAGCTCCTTCTTGCTTTCTCCCCTCTATGCCGTCCGCGTGCTGGCACGCCGCCTCCATCTGCGGGAGGCCTCGGCAAACGCCGAAGCCCAGCTGGCGGAGCAAACGCAAGCACGGGAGGCGCTGCTCGGACAGCTCACGCAGCGGGTCCGTCCGGAGCTCGACCAGAGCGTCGGCTTTCGCGCGGCGCTGGCCGGCTTGCATCAGCTCGAGAGCGAGCTCGGCACACACGCAAATGAAACCGCAGCGACCCAGGCGCGCTTCGCCGGCGAGCTTGCTGCGCTCGCCGCGCAACAGAGCGCGTGCAGCTCCGAGGACGCAGAGCGACGCCGCTCGCTCGAGCGCTCGGGCGAGCAGCTCGGCATAGCCGAGCAACATCTGCGCCGCGCGGAAGCGCGACACAAGCGCATTGCAATCGAGCTTCGCGCGCTGGAGCCGCGCCCGGACGGCTCAGCCACTGCCCCAGCCGCCGCCGCGAGCGTTGCCAGCTTGGTCGCGGAAGCCGACGCGCTGCTGCCGGAGCTGGAAGAGCGACGCCGACACCTCGTCGCTTGCGAGCAGAGCCACCTGCACGCCGAACGAGCCTTGCGGGAAACCGAGCTACGGATGACGGAGCTCACGCGGCGCGGACGCGAGCTCGAGCACGGGCTCGCCAAGCAACTTCGCGCGCAGGCGCCGACCGCTAGCAAGGTCGCCCGCGAATACGCCCGAGCGCTCGCAGAGCTCGGAACGCGGGTGCTCGCGTCGCCCGGCAGCGTGCAGCTCGAGCCGACGCTGCTCGCCCGCGTCGCGACCCTGGATCACCACGTGCTGCGGGCTTTGCAGACGGCGGAGCTTCAACGTCGAGCCCTGCTGAGCTATCACCGGGAACGCTACGCTCAGGGGCTATGGCTGCTCGGGCTCGCCGCTTGCGCCGCGATCGCAGGCGTGCTGCTTGTTCTCGTCTGAGGATTCACCGCAGCCGAGCTCGGGTGTAAGCTGCGGACGCCGAGCCGTCATGAGCGAAAAAGTCCCTCCCCGTTCCATCCTCGAGCTCGCAGAGCGCGACGCCGAGGCGCTCGCGGCCGGTGGCAGCGCGCGCGTGGAGAAACAACACGCTGCTGGTAAGCTCACCGCACGCGAGCGGCTGGATATCCTGCTCGACCCAGAGAGCTTCGTTGAAATCGGGCGCTTCGTGACGCACCGCTCCAGCGAGTTCGGCATGGAAGCACAGCGCATCCCGGGCGACGGCGTGATCACCGGGCACGGAACCATCGAGGGGCGTACCGTTTTCGTCTACGCCCAGGACTTCACCGTTTTCGGCGGCTCACTCGGAGCAGCTCACGCTCAGAAGATCGTTCGCATCATGGACCACGCGCTGCGCGTGGGAGCACCCGTGATTGGCCTGTGCGACTCGGGTGGCGCTCGCATTCAGGAGGGGGTGGAGAGCCTGGGCGGCTATGCGGACCTGTTCCTGAAAAACACGCTCGCCAGCGGTGTCGTGCCGCAGATTAGCTGCATCCTTGGTCCCTGCGCTGGCGGCGCGGTCTACTCGCCGGCCATCACCGATTTCGTCTTCATGGTCGAAGGCACGAGTCACATGTTCATCACTGGCCCGGACGTGATCCGCGCCGTGACGCACGAGGTGGTCAGTAAGGAGGCGCTCGGCGGCGCCAGCGCTCACGCCACGCAAAGCGGGGTCTGCCACTACGTGGCTGCGGACGACGCCAGCTGCCTCAGCGCCGTCCGCGAGCTGTTCGGCTTCTTGCCCGCGAACAACACCGAAGATCCACCGCTCGGCAGCGGCGGCGACCCGAGCGACCGCGTGATCCACCAGCTCGACGATCTGGTACCCACGGAAAGCAGCAAGCCGTACGATATGGGCAGCCTGGTGCGTGCAGTGGTTGACGACGGCCACTTCTTCGAGGTCCATCGCGATTTTGCGCGCAACATCCTGACTGGCTTCGCTCGCCTCGGCGGCCGCCCCGTCGGAATCGTCGCTAACCAGCCGCTGTTTCTCGCAGGGGTGCTCGACATCGACGCCAGCCTGAAAGCGGCGCGTTTCGTGCGCTTCTGTGACTGCTTCAATCTGCCGATCGTGACCTGGGTGGACGTGCCCGGCTTTCTGCCGGGTGTGAACCAGGAGCACCGCGGCATCATCTCGCATGGTGCCAAGCTGCTGTACGCGTACTGCGAGGCGACCGTGCCGAAGCTGACGGTCATCACGCGCAAGGCCTACGGCGGCGCTTACGACGTCATGAGCAGCAAGCACATCCGCGCCGACGTCAACCTGGCGTTTCCGGGCGCCGAGATCGCGGTGATGGGTCCCGAGGGCGCTGTGAACATCGTCTATCGCAGCGCCATCGAAGCGGCGGAGGACAAGGAAGCGGCCCGCAGCAGCTTCATCGAGGAGTATCGCAAGCGCTTCGCCAACCCCTACAAGGCGGCAGAGCTCGGCTTCATCGACGAGGTCATCAAGCCGCGCGACGTCAGAAAGCGACTGACCACCTGGCTCGACCGGCTGCGCACCAAACGTGAGCGCAACCCCGCCAAGAAGCACGGCAATATCCCGCTCTGAGCAGCCGAGGCTTGGGTTTCATTCCGGGTCGATGTAGTCGACTTCGACGCCACGGGGCGTCCGAAAGCGTGTGACCCCCGGGCTGTGATGGACAACCCAGCTCGGCCCCACCGGCACCTTGCCCATCCCGCCCGGGGTATCGACGATGAGCTTGGGCAAGGCAATGCCTGAAAGCCGCCCCTGGAGCTCCTCCATGATCCGGATGCCCGTGGCTAGCGGCGTCCGCAGGTGACCGGTGCCGCGCACGGGATCCGCTTGCAACAAGTAATAGGGCCGGACCCGCTCACGCACGAGCCCGCGGAACAACGTGGTCAGGACGCTGCTGTCGTCGTTGATGCCACGCAGCAACACGCTCTGGTTCATCACCGGGAAGCCGGCATCCGCCAGGCGCCGGAGCGCCGCGCACGCTTCGGCAGTCAGCTCCTTGGGGTGGTTGAAGTGCGTCATCACCCACAACGGGTGGTGGGGTCGGAGCGCGTGCAGCAGCTCGTCCGTAATACGCTGCGGTAAGGCTACGGGCACGCGGGTGGCCAGGCGGATCGTCTCCACGCTGGGCACCGCCCGCAGGCGGGTCACCACGCGCACGAGGCGCTCGGTGGACATCGCCAACGGGTCGCCGCCGCTGACAATCACGTCGCGGATTTCCGGGTGCGCCTCCAGGTACGCGAACGCCCCGGCCAGCCGCTCCTCGGAGCGCGGTCCGCCGCCGTTGCCCACCATGCGGCTGCGCGTGCAGAAGCGACAGTAGACCGCGCAGCGATCGGTGACGAGCAGGAGTGCGCGGTCGGGATAGCGTTGCACCAGCTCGGGAGCGACCTCGTGGGCCTCTTCCCCGAGCGGGTCACGCAGATCGCCGCGGGTGCTCACGGCCTCGGACGCGTGCGGCACCACCTGGCGCCGCAGCGGACACTGCGGATCTTTGGGGTCACACAGCGACAGATAGTAGGGGGTGATGGCCAGCGGGAATCCTTGCGCTTCGGCAGCACAGGCGCCCTCGAGCTCGGCTGTGGTGAGCTCGAGCTTTGTCGCGAGCTCGCCTGCCGAGCGCACGGCGTGGCGGAGCTGCCAGCGCCAGTCGTTGGTGTCAGGGGCCGCGCTCGTGGCCGAGGAACCGTTGCTGATCGGCAGGTGCATGGGCTCAGCGCGGCAGCGGAGCCTTTGCTCCCGCCTTCGGCAACTCCGGGACCTTGACGTTAGCGAGCGCCGCCTGGTCAATGGTGACGGGGAACTTGCTACGAAGCTCCTGCTCCAGAGCGGCCTCGCTCCGCTTCACACGCTCCTGAACCAGGGCCACGCGAATCGTGCGCTCCGCCTCTTGAAACGAGCGCTCGCGCGCCTCGGTCTTGGCCGTAAGTCTCACCACGTGGAACTTGCCAGCGTCGGCCACCACCTCCGGCCACACGTCGCCAACCTTCTCGATGCGGAACACGGCCTCGCGTAGCGCTTCGGGCACCCGCGGGTTCGCCCCACGTGGGTGCCCTGGCGGGCCTACGATGCCGATATCGCCGGCAAGCTCCGGTGGAGCGGAGCCGAAGCCCTTCGCCAGCTTCTCCAAAGAATGCGCGCTGACCAGCTTGCCCCACTCGGCAGCGGTCGCTCCCTTGGCTTTTTGCAACAGCGCTTGGGCTTGCGCCTGGCTGGCGAGCACCAGGTGCGCCACGCGCCGTCGCTCCGGCTCGTTGAAGTCAGCCTTGTGCTCGTCGTAGTACTTGCGAATCTCGGCTTCGCCGGGCTCGCTCTCGCTCTTGGCTCGACGCCGCGCCTCCTTGAGCAGCTCATCGCGCAGCATCTGCCGCAGCCGCTCCTGCGTTTCGGGCTGCCGGTCGAGACCGCGGCGGCGCGCTTCCTGCGCGAGAAGCTCGATCTCCACCATTTCGTTCAAGAGCAGCCGGCGGCGGTCCGCTGACTGGTAGCGAAGGCGTTCGAACGGATCCATTCGCTCGAGCGCCGCCGCGTATTCCCCAAGGGTGATGCTGCGATCGCCCACGCGCGCTAACACCTGTTTCGCTTGCTCGTCCGTCAGAGCTTTGGGGTCGGCGCTCGGGTCGGCGCTTGCGGCAGGCTGGGCTTGTTCCTCGGCCTGCTTTTTGCGGCAGCCGGGCGCGCTCACGAGCAAACAACACCCGGCCAAGAAACCGACGAGCTTGGCTCGCTCGCTCACGCCTATGAGGCAATCCGCCATGGACCTTCGAGGGTTACTACGACGTGGGTCCCTCGCCAAGCCGACCCCGAAAGGCAGCGCGGCTGCAAAGGGCTGTTGCGGCGCCCTGCTGTCGGCTGATGAAGCCGCTGAGGCGTTGCCACCCGCTGCCGGGGAGGGTACCACCGCTGTGTGGAACCCTCCGAGTCGAAGCTGAAATACAGGCGTGTCGTCATCAAGCTCAGTGGCGAGGCCCTGAGTGGCAAAGAAGGGGGCTCCGGCATCGACACAGCGATGTTGAAGGCCACGGCCAGCGAGCTCGCGGAGGTGGCGGCCAGCGGCGTGCAGATTGGAATCGTCGTGGGCGGCGGCAACATCTTTCGGGGGCTGCGTGGCGCCAGTGAAGGGATGGACCGTGCCCAGAGCGACTACATGGGCATGCTCGCGACGGTGATCAACTCGCTCGCGCTCCAGGACGCGCTCGAGCGTTGCGGTGCTCCGACGCGCGTGATGACGGCGCTCGAAATCAAGCAGGTCGCCGAGCCGTACATCCGGCGCCGCGCCATCAGTCACCTCGACCGTGGCTACATCGTGATCTTCGCTGCCGGCACGGGCAATCCTTACTTCTCCACCGACACCGCCGCGGCCTTGCGTGCCATGGAAGTCCGAGCGGACGGCTTGCTGAAGGCCACCAAGGTGGACGGTATCTACGACCGTGACCCGACGCGGCACCCCGACGCCAAGATGCTCGATAGGGTCACCTATGATCGCTTCTTGGCCGATCATCTAGGCGTGATGGATTCGACCGCCGTGGCGCTGTGTCGAGAAAACGGCCTTGGCATCCGCGTCTTCAAGATGTCGCGCGGCAACATCCGCCGCGTCTGTCACGGGGAAAACGTGGGCACGATCGTGTCCCAAGTCGCCTAGTTGTCGCCCCGCGGCGGGGAGCACCGCGGGGGCCCGTTGTCAGCTGCCGGTACAGGATTCCACCTCCACCGGCGGCTCCGGGTAGCCTAAACTCGCTCGCTCATTCTGCACGGCGCGGGGATTGGGAGTAAGCTCCGCCAGCTCATGTGGCAGTCGCTCCCT
>DASQDA010000485.1:0-3937 GCA_035634435.1 Polyangiaceae bacterium | reverse complement strand
GACGACGAGAAGGCGCCTTAGTCGCTCACGCTCGACGGCTCCGCGCTGCGGCGGAGCAACAAGCTCACGCCGGAAGCGCTGAGCCGCGTTCGCAGTCTGCAGCGCGCTCGAGGAGCAGCCGGCGTTCGCGGTCGTTGCGCGTCAGAGCGGCGGCGCGCTTGAACTCCACGCTTGCCTCCTTCAGGCGGCCGAGCTTGCTGAGCAAGTCGCCGCGGACTCCGGGCAGCAAGTGATAGTTCTTGAGCAACGGCTCGGAAGTCAAACTGTCCACGATCTCGAGGCCAGCAGCTGGGCCGAACGCCATCGCGACGGCCACAGCACGGTTGAGCTCCACCACGGGCGAAGGCGTGCGCTGTGACAACTCGAGGTACAAGGCCGCGATGCGCTGCCAGTCGGTCTCTGCCGCCGTCCGAGCGCGGGCGTGGCAAGCCGCAATCGCAGCTTGTAAGGCGTACGCTCCGTGTGCGCCGCCCAGCCGCTCGGCCTCGGCAAGCGCCGCCAATCCGCGCCGGATGAGTAGCTGGTCCCAGCGAGCCCGGTTCTGTTCGAGGAGCAAGATCGGCTGCCCGGCTGCGTCGATCCGTGCGCCGGAGCGCGACGCTTGGATTTCCATCAGCGCCACCAAACCGTGGACCTCGGCTTCCTTCGGCAACAGCCCCGCCAGTATCCGCCCCAGGCGCAAGGCTTCCTCGCACAGCGTGGGGCGCATCCAATCGTCGCCCGCAGTCGCAGCGTAGCCCTCGTTGAAGATCAGATAAACGACGGCCAACACCGAGGACAGACGCGCGGCAAGCTCGTCGCCACGGGGAACCTCGAAAGGCACGCGCTTTTCGGCCAAGCTGCGCTTCGCACGCACGATACGCTGCGCGATCGTGGGTTCCGGAACCAGAAATGCCCGTGCGATCTCCTCGGTCGTCAACCCGCCCAGCAAACGTAGCGTGAGAGCGACGCGCGCTTCAGGGGACAGCACCGGGTGGCAGGCCGTGAATACGAGGCGCAGGAGGTCGTCGCCGACGTCGTCATCGATGGCGTCCGCGGGATCCGGGCTCATGGCGTTGCTGGCGTCCGCGATGTAACCAAGCTCTTCGTGCTTGCGCTCGACCCGCTTGTTCCTCCGCAGGACGTCGAGAGCGCGGTGCTTCGCAGTCGCCATCAGCCAGGCCCCCGGGTTGTCGGGAACGCCAGACTCGGGCCAACGCTCGAGGGCTACCACGAGGGCGTCCTGCGCGAGCTCCTCTGCAATACCGACGTCGCGCACCAGCCGCGCGAGGCCGGCGATCAAACGGGCCGACTCTATGCGAAAGACGGCGTTGATAGCCTGATGAGTAGCCGAGGCCGCCACGCAGCCATCACAGCACCTTCAGGAGCGAGCGCAAGCAGTTACCGGCAGCGACTGGATTTCCCTTCTGCCCAACGCCGGAGTGGTGCAAGTATCGCGAGGTGCCTCCCACGGTTCTCATCACGGGTGCCAATCGCGGCCTCGGTCTGTGCCTCGTAGAAAGCTTCGTCGGGGCGGGCTACCGCGTGTTCGCCGGATCACGCAAGACCTCCCCGCAGCTGGAAGAGCTTGGCCGCAGGCACGCCGAGCTGACGCTGCTCACGCTCGACGTGACCTCGCCCGCCTCGGTGGCGGCCTGCTGCAACGAGCTCGGCAAGGTCGTGGGCTGGCTGGACATGCTCCTGAACAACGCGGCCATCCTCCCGGAGAGCGGTCGCGGGCCGCTGGAGTCGATGAACATCGAGGTAGGTCACGAGGTGTTCGACGTGAACGCGCTCGGGCCGCTGCGGGTCACGCAAGCGTTTCTACCGCTGCTCACGCGAGGTGAACGCAAGCTGATCGTCAACATGTCGTCCGAGGCGGGCAGCATCGGTAATTGCTGGCGCAAAGAGGAGATTCTGTATTGTATGTCCAAGGCTGCGTTGAACATGCAGACGGCGATTTTGCGCAACCATCTTGGCCCTGCCGGCTTCGAGGTGCTGGCCGTGCACCCCGGCTGGCTGCGCACCGAGATGGGCGGAGCCGCCGCCGAGGCGGATCCGAAAGACGCCGCAGACAGCATCGTGTCGCTGCTGGAGCGCCGCAGAATGCCCGACGAGCCATTTTACATCGACCACCGCGGTGAAGCGCTGCGCTGGTAAGCGACGGCGCGCGGCGCGGCGAGGCGCCGATGGCCCTCTGATAGCAGAAGCCCGGCGCGCTTCCCGATGCTAGGCCACGCGGCCATGCACGAGCTGCCCGCCGCGCCCGGACCGCAGAAGCGGCGCTCTCCGATCCGCTTCCCGGAAGAGCTGCCGATCTCGAGGCGTGTCGCGGACATCACCGCGGCCATCGACGCGCACCAGGTCGTCATCGTCGCCGGCGCGACCGGCTCCGGCAAGACGACCCAGCTGCCCAAGCTGACTCTGGCCATGGGTCGCGGGGTCGAGCGACTGATCGGCATTACTCAACCTCGACGCATCGCCGCGACCAGCGTTGCGGCACGCGTCGCGAGCGAGCTCGGCTGTGCCCTTGGAGCGGAGGTCGGCTACCAGATTCGCTTTCAAGAGCGGACGTCGCCCAGCACCTACGTGAAGTTCATGACGGACGGCATCCTGCTGGCCGAAGTCTCGGGCGATCGACAGCTCAGCCGCTACGACACGATCATCATCGACGAGGCGCACGAACGCAGCCTCAACATCGACTTCCTGCTCGGCTGGCTCAAACGCATCCTGCCGCAACGACCCGACCTGAAGCTCATCGTCAGCTCCGCCACGCTGCAGACCGAGCGCTTCTCCGAGTTCTTCGCAGGAGCGCCGGTGATCCAGGTGGAAGGCAGGACCTACCCGGTCGACGTGCTGTACGAGCCAGGCCAGGCGGACGTGGATCTTGCAACCCTGGTTGCCGATGCAATCGAGGAGACGACCTCGCTCGACCCGCGGGGGGACATCCTCGTATTTTTGCCCGGCGAGCGCGAGATACGTGACGCGGAACGCGAGCTTCTCGCGAGAAGCTTCAAGCATACGTTGATTCAGCCGCTGTATTCGCGGCTCTCCGCTGCCGACCAGGCCAAGGTCTTCGCCAGCATCCCGCAGCGGCGGGTGATCCTTGCGACCAACGTGGCGGAGACCTCGCTCACGCTCCCCGGCATCGTGTACGTGGTTGACACCGGGCTTGCCCGCTTGTCGCGCTACGATCCGCGCTCGGGCACCACGCGCCTTCAGGTGGAGCCCATCTCGCAGGCAAGCGCCGATCAGCGCAAAGGCCGCTGCGGGCGCGTGCGCGCAGGCATCTGTATCCGTCTTTACGAGGAGGCGAGCTTCGTCGCCCGGCCGGGGTTCACGGACCCGGAGATCCTGCGCACTGGGCTCGCGGGCGTGATCCTGCGCATGAAATCACTGGGGCTAGGCGAGGTGGAGGACTTCCCTTTCATCGATCCGCCCCAGGCGCGCTCGATCGCCGAGGGCTACCGCGTGCTCGAGGAGCTCGGCGCCCTGGACGCGCAGCGCGAGCTCACGCCCCTGGGCCAGCGTCTCGCACGCTTCCCGGTCGACCCGCGCATCGCGCGCATGATTCTCGCAGCGCACGAGCACGGCTGCATGAGCGAGATGCTGATCGTTGCCGCCGCCTTGAACATCCAGGACCCACGTGAACGACCGCGGGGTGCCGAGCAGAAAGCGGACGCTCTGCATCAGCGCTTTCGCGACGAGAGCTCGGACTTCGTGGCGCTGCTCAAGTTGTGGGGCTTCGTGCGCGAAGCGGAAGCCAGGGGGACCTCCCACCTGCGACGGGTGTGCAAGGAGAGCTTTCTTTCGTTCCTGCGTGTTCGCGAATGGGGCGAGGTTCATCGGCAACTCGAGGAGGTGGTTCGGGAGCTGCGCATCGGAGGGTTACCCAATGCGCGTCGCCCCCGCACCCCGCCCAAGGCCGCGCCCACGCACGAAGCGTTGCACATTGCTC
>DASQDA010000484.1:0-4030 GCA_035634435.1 Polyangiaceae bacterium | reverse complement strand
GCTGGCATATTTGGGCTCCGATTCCGATGGTTTGCACCCGCTGTGCCAGGTCCGCGTTTTCGAATGATTTCAGTAACTTGGATATCAATTGACGGCTCTCTGCAGTCGTCGGTGACCCACGTCGTGTTCCGTCGGGGGGCTTAAGATATCTGGTTTTTGGCGCGTTCTTGGCGATCATGTTTTCCGATGCTGCGCGTGCCTGGCTTTGGCTCCGGGGTAGCGGAAGACCCACGTCTCCAGCGCGGGACAGCTGGGACACCTAGATTCTCGGTGTATCAGCGCTGGGTCAGCCGGGACCTCGATGGGTGAGCTTGAAAGCGGTCCGTAGCGAGGTCCACGCGCGACCCTGCAAAACACGCAAATAGCTTGTTTCCAGGCCTTTCCACCGACACCGCCGGTGCAGGTGGGTTAATCGCCCCGAGTTTTTTGCCTGCCAGAGGGGCAGGGTGACAGAGTTTCAGTCGCGGCTTTCCGCGCCAGAAGGCGTTTCATGGGCGAAGGAAAAAACTTGGTCGGCGTCGACATCGGGTCGGCGTCCGTCAAGGTCTGTCAGGTCAAAGAAACCCGGCGTGGCCTGGCATTGGTTCGTCTCGGCTACGTGCCTTTGAATCCCCAGGTCATCGTGGACGGCCAGGTGATGGACTCAGCGGCGGTGGTGGAGGCGCTCTCGCGTGCCTTCTCGGAAGCCAAGATCCGCCAGAAGGAATGCGCGCTCAGCGTCTCCGGCCAGAGCGTGATCATCCGCAAGATCACCGTGCCGATGATGACTCCCGCCGAGCTCGACGAGCAGATCCAATGGGAAGCCGAGCAGCACATTCCCTTCGATATCAAGGACGTGCAAGTCGACTACCAGGTCTTGCGCAAGCGGCCGGACGCCAGCCAGATGGACCTCTTGCTCGTCGCAGCAAAGCGCGACCGCATCGAGGACTACGCGCAGCTGGCTCGCAACGCCAAGCTCAAGCCGCTGGTGTGCGACATCGACTCCTTCACGGTTCAGAATCTGTTCGAGTACTCGCGCGGGCTGCCTCAAGATCGCACGATTGCCCTCATCAACATTGGCGCGAGCTTTTCCTCGCTCAACATCATCGCCAATGGCATCCATGCTTTCCCGCGTGAGATTGCCACCGGGGGCAACGCCGTGACCGAACAGATCCAGAAGCAGCTGGGAATTCCCTTCGAGCAGGCCGAGGCCTACAAGTGCGGCGGCTCACAGAGCCCGGCTGATCCCGACCGGGCGGGCATCGTTCCGCAGGAGGTGCAGCAGATCATCGAGGCGGTCACCGACTCGATAGCCGCGGAGATCCAGCGCAGCCTGGACTTCTATCTTGCGACCAGCGGCGAGGGCGAGATATCCCGCATCTACATCACGGGCGGCACTGCCAATCTGCCCTCGTTGGCCCAGGCGATCGAGCGTCGCGCGCGGGTAGCCGTCGAGGGCTGGGCGCCCGTTGAAAAAGTCAGCGTGGAAGGCAAGGAAGTCGACGCGCAGCTGCTGCTACAACGCGGAGCTCAGCTGTCCGTAGCGCTCGGTCTGAGCCTGCGCCGAGACAAGGAGCTTCGGGCTCCATGATCAAGATCAACCTTCTTACCCAGCGCAAGCGAGCGCCACGGGCCGGTCAGGAAGCGAGCCAGCTCTGGCTAGGTCTCGTGCTCGGCGCCATGCTCCTCGAGCTCGTAGCCTTGTTCGTCTTTCACGGCTTCAAGGAGGAGGAGCTCGCTGACCAGGAGCGCAGGAACCGCGAGCTCTCGACGCAGATCGAACAGTCCAAGCAGAGCGTCGGACAGCACGCCGAGCTCAAGGAAAAGCTCGCCCAGCTGCGCGCTCGCGAAGAGGCCATCCAGAAGCTGCAGACTGCGCGCAGCGGTCCCACCGGGGTGTTGCTCGAGCTGTCACGCATCTTGACCGCCGGTCGCGGTCCGAGTGTCGAGCCCGAGCGATTGAGCCAGTTGCGCCGCGACAATCCCGTGGCCGCATTCAATAGTGCCTGGGACGCACGCCGTTTGTGGCTGACCGCGTTCAAGGAAGACCAGCGCAAGCTCCGCATCGACGGCCTGGCACGTGACGGCGAAGACGTCAGCGAGCTCGCCCGGCGCATGAGCCTCTCGGACTATTTCGACGAGGTCAAGCTGCTCCCC
The DNA here is from genome assembly GCA_035634435.1 of Polyangiaceae bacterium. GTDB lineage: Bacteria > Myxococcota_A > Polyangia > Polyangiales > Polyangiaceae > PMG-095. Next base: position 1,894 of record DASQDA010000484.1, on the reverse strand, counting down.
GCCAAGCGTGAGATTGATCCGGTCAGCAAGCTCGAAGTGGTGCGCTTCGCGGTCGAAGCCGAGGTGAGGTACTGATGGCTCGCGCCGAGGCTGCTCTCCGCCGTTTGCCCCTGGTAGCCAAGCTCGGTATCGGTGCTGGCCTGGTCGCGGCCATCCTGGTGGCGTACTTCGTCATTTTCTATGGCGACGTCTCCGGCCGCATCGAGGCGGCCCGCGCCAAGGAGCAGACGCTCAAGGCCGAGCTGAGCGAGGCCCGCAGCGCCGAGTTTGCTTACCAGAAGGACATGGCGGAGCTAACGGAACGTCAGCAGCGGCAGCGCGAGCTCAACAAGATCTTGCCGGTCACCACCGAATACCCTGCTTTCCTCAGCTCCGTGCAGAACGTGGCGAATGTCGCCGGGGTCTCATTGACGGCCTGGTCGCCGATCCCGGAGGTGCCCGACAAGTTTTACGCGCGGGTTCCCATGCGCGTGGAGCTCACCGGCCGCTATCACCAGATTGCCAAGTTCTTCTATGGCGTCGGGCAGCTCGATCGCGTCATCAACATGGAAAACATCTCCCTCATCGAGCCGAAGCTGGTGGGCGAGGACGTCCTGCTGAAGGCCGTCGGCCTGGCGACGGCGTTCCGGGCGCTAGGCCAGAGCGAAGAGACGCGCGTCGACAAGCGCGGCGCGGCGAGGCAGAAACGATGAGCTGCTGGTTGGTCGGTCGTGCTGCCTGCTTGGTGCTGGCATGCGGCGCTCTCATGCTGAGCTGTGACGATGACCCTGTCGTCCCGGCTAACCCAGCCGTCAGCGCCACGAGCGCGCGCCCGGCTCCGGCTGCGGAGGCCAAAATAGCGGAGCCCGCGCGTGGGCCGCGCCCGCCGGTGCAAGAGGAGGAGTTCCTCGAAAGCGACCAGAGCCGCGATCCCTTCCGGTCCTACGCGCTGTCGTTCGTCGAAGAAATCAAGCCCAGGACCGGCACGCAACGGCTGGTGCTGATGGAAGAGTATGCCATCGACGAGCTGAAGCTCATTGGCATCGTAACTCGCATGCAGCCGGCCAAGGCCATGCTGATCGATCCGACCGGTAAAGGTCACGTGGTGCAGCGAGGCCAGTTCGTGGGTCGCCCAGATGTGGTTCAAACGGGCGGACGGACGGGCAGCACGTATCAGATCAACTGGCGTGTGGATCGCATTCGCGAAGGCGACGTCGTCTTCATTCGCGAAGACCCTCAGAATCCCGATGTTCCTTCCGCTACACGCGTGATTCCTTTGCGCACCGAGGGGCGCGGCGACGACCCGTGAGAGCGCGCGCTTCGTCCTTTTTTTGCTCTTCCGTGGTACGAGCAGCTACGCTGCATTCATGAGGTTTCCTGCGTCCCGGCTTGGAGCCACGGTGTCGCTCGCCGCCGCCCTTGCTGGGCTCGCTACGTCCATACCGGCGTGGGCGGATGTCGACGATCTGCGTCACGCAACCGCTATCGCAGTCGTCAAAGACGCAGGCGGAGGGGCCACCGTGCGCATCGAGTTCAGCTCGTCGCCCACCTACACCGCTCGCCTGGAGCGGGCTGGTAGAAGGCTCGTCATCGACGTTCCCAACGCGGGTGTGCGGGGCGCGCCTGCTGCTCTCACCGACACGGTAGGGGTCGTGGCCGGAGTGCTGGCTCAGGCGTTCAAAACGGGTGCGCAGAGCACGACTCGTATCTTGGTGACACTGACGACGGCGGCACCGTATCGGGTCGTCATCGAAGGCAACACCCTGCTGGTCCGCTTTGCTGCGCCCGGCGGCGGCGTCGGTGAGCCGGTCACCGGTGCTGCTGCCAAAGCGTCGACGGCCGTGGAGGCGCGCGTGACCGACGTGCGCTTCGAGCATACCGAGCTCGAGGACCGCGTCCGCGTTCAGGTCTCCGA